>JAGDXJ010000047.1 GCA_023256355.1 Nitrososphaerales archaeon
ACGTATGGGAAGCTATAAAATATTTAAAGGTAGCAAGGATAGACCACGGATACCATATCTTGGATGATCCAATTCTTACAGAAAAAGTTACTCAGGAAAAGATACCTCTGACCACATGCCCGCTTTCAGCATTTAAGCTTAATCATATAACGCCGCTCGAAAAATTTCCGGTAAAAACAATGATGAAATTAGGCATGATACCTACGATAAATTCTGACGATCCAGCTTACTTTGGAGGTTACCTCAATGAGAATTATTATGAGACAGCGAAGGCTTTAAAGCTGAACGCTGAAGATCTTGTAATACTTGCTAAATATTCGATAATGGCATCTTATGTTTCTTATGAAAAAAAGGTAGACCTCTACAACAGCATCGATAGAATTTATTATGAAATTTTTTAAACAATCTGTATTTTTTCTACCATAATTTAAATCTAGAAAGCTTCAAATCCTTGCTATTTATGCCTGAATAATCCCAGCATACTTAAGGATAGGATTCTATGAGCATTCCGGAAATCTTATACGGCTTTTTTTGGGATATATAATAGAGAGACTGATCTATTTTTGATTCACTGCTAGAATAAAGCCTAATGATGGGCTCGCCTTTAGCCACTTTATAGTTTTCTTTTTTGTAAAGATATATACCTGCACCCTTATCATATGGAGCGCCAAGCATCCTTGTTAACGTGTTTATTTCGTTGTTGTCGATAAAAGTTATATAACCATCCTTTTCAGCTGTAACATCATAGGTATAGTGGCCAACAGGTAAATCGTCTGGTTTAACATCAGGGTTTCCGCCCTGGGCTGCGATTATCTCCTTTAACTTTTCATAAGATTTGCCTTTAAATATCAGTGAAAGAGCCGCATCGTATCCTAAACCCTTTTCGACCAGACCAACGTTCTCAAACAGGAGTCCGGCCAACGAAGCTGATTTGATCAGAAGGCTGTTTGGTGCTCTGCCAGGGTTGATTAAGCTTTCTAGAGCCTCTCTAGCTTCTAGAGCAGGCCCGACAGTATGACCAACAGGCTGACTACCATAAGTTAACGCTGAAGTAATTTTAATACCGATTGCTTCTCCAACATCTTTAAATTTCTGTGCGAGCTGCATGCCGTATTTTTCATCTTCAATCTTTGTGCCCTTTCCATAAGGCAGGTCAAGCACCATGTACTTAACCCCCATAGCAATCTTTTTTGATAAAACGCTAGCTATCATAAGTCCTTCAGGATCTATTCTTAAGGGCCTTTCAACCTGAATAATTTTATCGTCAGCAGGCGATATCCCAAGCTTCCCGGTCCAGGCAATGCAGCCATGGGTTTTCTTTACTACAGATATAAGCTCTGAAGGTTCTAGATCTACGTTGGCAAGAACTGACATCGTGTCAGCTGTTCCTGAAGGGCTTGTTATGGCTTTGCTGCTCGTCTTTGGTATATAAAAATCGCTGTTTGCAAACGTAGGCACTATCAAGAGGGATACTTTGTTGCCCGGAACTCCACCAATAGAATGTTTATCCACTACTTTTTCCCCTAAGTTTATTCTGTTGCCTGTTTCAGCCATAGCTTTAGACACGCTGATTATTTCATTTATATCCAGCCCTTTATAATATGTTGAGAAAACAAACATCAGAACCTCCAGATCGCTGGTTTTACCTTCAGAGATGTCCTTGATTATTTCGTATAATTCTCTATCGCTCAATTTAGAACCTTTAAACTTTTTTCTTATGTATTCAAATGATAAACCATGCTCTACCCTTTTGATTTCTACGGTTTTTTCCTCACCATCGATGATTCCCAGTTCAGCCGCTAGATCTGCGCTTAACCCCGCATAACCCTCGTTTATCATGCTGTGTGATGGGCGAGCTACGCCTGTAGCGTATCTTTTATCGACCTTAACCTGTATTTTTTCTCCGGCGTTTATACCTAATCTTTCAGCATCAACAGAGTTAAGTATGATAAAACTTTCGTTACCTTTAACATCTATCTTTAAAGCTTTCAGCAACATACAGAAGAAATATTAATAATAGTTTCTCGCTTATAAACTTATTTGTGTTTGACCATTGCCAATATTTGTACCTATTACCTCAATTTATAAAGAGAGAGGTTTGGAGGCAGAAAACTTGGCCTTAAAAGTAAGAAGGTAGGTTTGGAAATGTTCTAAAGCAATAATAGGTATTCTTAACTTTTAAAGCAAAATAATGAAGCATGTGCAAGCCGTTCAAATCAAACCTTCAAGCATTAGCTTTTGTTCTAGTTCTTCTCTCTGTTTTTCTGTCATTTTCTCAGTTGAAAGATATGGATCTCCACAATCTATTCCTCTGAGCCTGCAGGCTTCTCTGTATCCTGAACTGAATCCATAAGACTTCAGAATTGACCTTACCCTGTTTATTTTTATCTGCGTCAATAAAGCGGATTCGTAATTCTTATTTTCAAGTTCATCAACTATTCTTATAACGAGTTCAGGAAACGGGTTTATTAAAAGCGATATTATGCCGGAACCTCCTAATACATAGGTTTCGTAAATCATGGAATCGCTGCCGGCTATTATGTCCTTTCCTTTTGGCATAAGCTCGATAACTTCGAGCAGATGTACGATGTCCCTAGTGCTGTCCTTGTATCCAACAAAGTTTTCCAACGTTAAAACGGAAGAAACCGTTACCGGTGTTAGAACCTGGCCTAAAAGTTTTTCATTGTACAGTATTATTGGCAGATCGGTTTTTTCAGCAACTGTGTTATAGTATTGCATCAAATTGTTCAAGCTGTAAACCGGATGCTGGCTTATCAAAACGTGCGTAGCTCCCGAATCACGTGCATGACTTGCCAATAACAAGGTATTATCTATCCTGTAGTCAGTTATGTTTTGAATTACATATCTTCCTTTTGAAGCTTCCAGCACGCTCTCCAACATTTTTTTACGCTCTTCAATAGATAAGGCCAAAGACTCAGCTCCTATACCGTTCACATAAAAGCCGTTAACCCCTTTGGAAATTAAAAAATCGGCTTCCGATTTTGCTTTTGAAAAATCGGGTTGTCCATTTTTAAACGGCACGTATATCTCTGACAGTGCTCCCCAGCGCATGCAGTATTGTTAATAATTCTTAAATATTAAGGTTTTAATAGTTTAAACTTGTGAAAAAAATTTTAATGATTACGGAAGCCGGTATACTGTTTTTAAACGAAAAAGGCGATATAGTATCATCACATAAGATTAAAGACTTTAATGAATACGAATCAGCTTTAAGGGGAGAACTGCCAGAGGAAATCCTCAACCTTCTAATGAACGAAAGCGATGAAATAGTTGTTCAGAATGAGGCGTTAAAAAACAGGCTCGTAGAGCTAAACCCCGGGCTTAACGTTATCATAGACCCGAACGTAATCGAAAATCAGGGTCTGGACAAAGTAGATCTGATGATTAAAGCAGGTCTGGTAAAGGATCAGCAGGAGGCTCTTGAACTTATAAGGAACTATACAATTTATGTTTCTCAGCAAAAGCTCAAGGAGCAGGCGGCAAGGCTTGATCTTCACGCCATACAGCTGGTACAGGCTGTTGATGAAATAGATAAAACGATAAACCTGTTCTACATGCGTTTGAGAGAGTGGTATGGCTTGCATTTTCCGGAGCTTTACAGCGTCATTGAGGATCCTGAAACTTATTTAAACATAGTTCATGCATTTCCAGATCGCAGCGAAATAACAGCGGAAAAGCTGGAAGAAATTAACATACCAAGAAAAAAGGCCGAAATAATAGAGTCTCTTGCAAAAACTTCGAAAGGGGCTTCGTTTGATGAAGAGATGTCAAGGCTCATAGACCAGCTGGCTGAGGTAACCATAAGGTTGTTTAAGCTCAGAAAAGAAGCCGCAAGGCAGCTGGAAAAAATAATGGAGCAGGTTGCACCAAACGTCACATCCCTTGTTGGAGCAACCATAGGTGCAAGATTGCTAAGCAAAGCAAGTTCGCTCGAGAGGCTCGCTAAGCTTCCAGCCAGCACAATACAGGTCCTCGGAGCTGAAAAAGCACTTTTCAGAGCTCTTAAGAGTCACGCAAAGCCGCCCAAGCACGGAATAATATTTCAGTATAAGCTTATACATGATGCCCCAAAGAAGCTCAGGGGAAAGCTTGCAAGAGCGCTTGCGGCTAAACTTGCTATAGCCGCAAGGATAGACTATTACAGCGGTAAAAAGAACGATGAACTGGCCAAATCTTTTAATAAAAAAGCTGAAGAGATAAAGAAAAAATTTTTCGAAGAACAGAAAAAAGGGTCGAAAGTGAGTGCCAAAGGTAGAAAACGCTGATTTTGATAATGTTTACTGGGTAGAGATCTCTGACAGAAAGGCTCTTGCGACTAAAAATCTAGCTCCCGGAATATCGGTCTACGGAGAAAAGCTGATCAAAGAAAAAGGAGTAGAATACAGGCTCTGGGATCCATTCAGGAGTAAGCTAGCCGGCGCCATAATAAAAGGCCTGAAGAACATGCCTATCAAGCCCGGATCGAC
>JAGDXJ010000032.1 GCA_023256355.1 Nitrososphaerales archaeon
TAAAGCTTTATGAAAAACTTGGTTATAAGAAGGTGTCTTTCATAATGATGAAGGGGGACCGGCTTAATGGTCTACCATGAACTGCTTGCTGTAGGTTATGTTTATGCTGTTGAGAGTGAAAAAAAGGTCGAAGAACATCAATATCCAAGCATGATAAGGTTTTACAAATCAAAAAGAGAATGCAAATCTTCTACAGAGCTACTAACATTCCTTCATTCTTTAAACATAAATTTTGGAACGTATTATATTGAAACTTCTGAAATTACTGGCTTTTTAGGTAAATACAAAGCATTTAATACAGAATTAAAGCTAGAAGGCTATGCATATGTATACTTTAGAAGCTTTCCTACTTTTATCAATTCTATAACCGTTTTAATAATTTTGCATCCAAAAGAAATTGAGACTCACGAACTTATTGAGTTCAGGAACAAGGATTCGTTTCAAGTAGAAGGAGTACCGCTTGAAAGTTTTATAACTTCTCTTTTGCCAACTCTGAAATTAAAATATAAAGAAAAATATGAAGCTGTATTCTTAAAGGAAACAGAAAAACCAGATGATAGAGAATTGTATGGGATAATTGAATCAGATCCAGGATATGTTGATATAAGTTTAAACGTGATTAATGATGTTGTTTCAAAAAATGCTTCAATGATTGAAGGTATAGACTTATTTTATTCAAAAAACGGCATGACGGTAATGTTTTACGATGATCCTTTGAATAAATACCTGTCCATAACTAACCTTAGCATACATAACTTTCCAGAAAACATAACGAGCGAATTTAAAGAGTGTAAAAATTACACTGATATTCTGGAGCCTTATCTTCCTGTTTTTATCGACTACTTGGTTGAGATTGAACCTTTGAGGCTTCAGCACTTTTTACTATCTCTTTATGAAATCAAAATAAGGTTAAGCGAAAGGACAAAAAATCAAATGGCAAAGTTAAAGGCAGAGCTGACGGACATGCTTGATTTTTACTACACGATAGCTTCAACTATTTACAGAGGAGTTAAACGGGCCATTGCAATAGGAGAAGAGGAAATGGGCATCAATGATTTGAAGCTTATTTTTAATGAAAAAATGAACCTGCTAAGCGAGTCTATTGAAATGTATCATGAGCTCGAACTTGAACGCTGGAACATGCTATTTACATACACTTTGGCCGCAATGGGTTTAGCCTCTTTGTTAGAGGCCTTTTTGATAGCGTTTTTTAAGTGGGAAGGCCCTATAAACATCGCTGTATTGATAATTTTCGGGTCTTTTATATTTATATTGTTGGCCAGCAGCTTTTTTACGAAATTGATCAAGAAGAAATGAATGAAAAAATTCTTATACTATCATCTGTTAGCGCAATACTTTATGGTTTTTGGGGGAGTCTTATTGCTGTTTCGCTGAAGTTTGGAACGAATCCTGCTTCGGTTGGATTGATTGTGTATTTTTTAGCGTCATTAATAGGCTATGCTTTTTCAGCCAAAAACATAGTCAAACCGAAGAAAGAATGGGTTTTTTCGGGAGTACTTTTTGCTTTAGCTAATTATTCGTTGTTTAATATAATGAAATACAGCTATCTCTCTTCTGCTTACGTCTATATTCCATCTTCAATAATAATATTTTATCTTATATCTTTTAAGAAAAATAAACCTAAAAAAGAAGATACTGCCAGAATTTCAATAGCAATTATTCTTATTACAATAGGTATGATAATATCGCAGATAAACGGGCCTTTAAGCCTAAACGTTCTCGATCTAGGAATTGGGGTGTTGATAGCTGTTCTTTATGGTATTGCTTCCTATACTACTGCGTATTCTTCAGTACAAGGGTCTGAAATGATTGAAACATTCTGGATAACTTTATTTGAGATAGCTGTGTTTTTGCCGATTTTATTTTTAACGGGCTCAGAATTTACACCTTTAGGAACAATTTTCGGAGCAATTGCTGGAATATGTGTAAGTTTTGGACTTTATCTTGAGCTTATCTCATATAACATTAGCATACTTATAGGAGACAGGTTCAGACTGATGAACCTGATAAACGTCTTAACGAATCTGGATTCCGTTTTTATAGCAATAGCTTCAGTTTTGTTAGGAAGTTTTACAAATTTCAGCTTAGCAGGGCTTTTGCTAGTTTTTATAGGAGCCGGATTCTTTTTCAGATAGAAACGGCTTTTTATCGATGAGATTTTAAAATAATTTATTTGTTATTCAGATAAAACCTTGAGGTAAGTAATTGTTCTGCTTTAGCCAGTCTACATGGGCAACTGTATATCTCCACAGAATATCACATTTTGTATCATCAAACGGCCAAGGTGCTACGAGGACCACGTCGCCTTCTCTTATCCATATCTTTCTCTTTAGTTTGCCCCTTATCCTGCCAAGCCTCACCTTTTCGTCAGTGCACCTTATCATAGCGTGATCGCTGCCAAGCAGCTTTTCAACTACCCCCAATAACTCTCCCTGTTCAGGGAGAACCAGATCTTTAAGCTCAGCCTCGCTGAGCACCTTACGTTTTCCCATTTTCTACCCCAAACTAAATTACATTTACACATTATAACGCTTTTGCTCAAATCAGCAGAGCATCAACTAAAGAACCTTCGCTGACTCTTCCGGAAATTATAAGCAGAGCATCAGATTCTAAAAGAAACCTGAGAGTATGAGGTTTTACGTCTAAAATTTCGGCCAGTTTACAACCGTTATGATTTAAGATTTTTGCAAAGAAAACTCTTGTCCAGCCTTCTGGGACCTCTATGCTTTTCTTTAAAACGGCTTTTTCTTTGGTAGAAATCGTTGCGAACCCCATTTTTTGAAATATTTCAGGTAATATTACAAAAAAAGCAGTCACAGCTGCCTGTGCGTTTCCCGGAAGAGCTATAAGGGGTCTACCGTTAAATATGAAAAACCCCGTTGTCCTTCCTGGCTGTATCTTTATGCCTTTGAATACAAGCTTTCCACCTGAAGCTAGTACAGCATCGGTTGTGAGATCCCTGTTGCTTGCACCTGTTCCGCCTATGGTCAACAAAACGTC
The DNA here is from genome assembly GCA_023256355.1 of Nitrososphaerales archaeon. Lineage (GTDB taxonomy): Archaea > Thermoproteota > Nitrososphaeria > Conexivisphaerales > UBA164 > CAYFFZ01. The sequence continues at coordinate 3,022 of JAGDXJ010000032.1, forward strand.
ATACTTTTTTGCGAGCTTCAGAATTGCCCGTGATATTTTATCAACAGAATCCGGTACAGGACCCATCAGCTCAGCGCTGGATATCATAGATTCTGCAAACCGCTTTATTATAAAACCGGTTAAATCAGGACCTGTTCTGCCTACAAGCTCTGTTCCTACTGGCAGAATACCAACTTTTGGCATTTTGTATACTTTAACTCTTTTTATGCCTGCCATGCTAAGGAATGAAGCGGCTCTCGGGCTTAGAACTTTACCTTTCTCGATTACTGTTTCTCCTTTTTTACAGTCTTCGCCAGCATCTATAAAGTTCTTTTCAAAAGCTGTCTCAGTAACCGGAAGTAACATTCCTTGATTTATAGACGCCATTTCTTTTTTTATAACATACAAAGAATTAATAGGTAAAAAAGATCCCGTATAAACCTGATAAGTATCTTCCGCTTTTAAATGATAAGGAGGCCTAACCTTTAATGGTATCTCACCCTTTATAAAGTACTTTTCTCTTTTTGAAGAAACTACAAAACCATCCATCGTGCTCTTTGGCAGAACTGGAAAATTTTTTTCACAGACTACATCCTCAGCTATTATATGGTTTATCCCTTCAAAAAGTGGTGCTTGTTTTATTTTAGGGCTTTCTTTAAGCTCTGAGCCTATAATCATCTTCGCTTCCATAAGAGTAAGCGCTTCTTTGCTCACAATTTATTCTTGTACTTATATGTATGAAATGTTTTCCGTATTTTCAATACATTTAGCAAAATATGTTTCCCGGTAAAAGTTATTATCTGGAGCTGTAAAATAAGGCATATGCCTGAGTGGACTTTGGAAGACGGAAAATATCTTATAGATGTTGCAAGAGAAGCCATAAAATACTATGGAAGAACAAAAAAGTATCTTCAGTTAATCAACCCTCCTGAAAAGTACAGGGTCAGAGCCGGGGCTTTTGTAACTATAAAGAACAGACAGAAAGAACTTTTAGGATGCATAGGCAGGCCTTATCCTTCGGGAATTCTGATAAACAACATCATAGAATCTGCAGTAGACGCCGCCTATTTTGATCCGAGGTTTCCTCCTCTTGATCCAAAAGAAGCTGATAACGTGCTTATAGAAATAAGCATTCTTACGCCTCCCGAAGAAGTAGTTGTAAAAAGACCTGAGGATTATCTTAAGGAAATAAAAGTTGGAAGAGATGGGATAATAGTAGAGTGGGCTTTAGGAAGCGGTCTTCTTCTCCCTCAGGTTCCTGTCGAAGAAGGCTGGGACGTTGAAGAGTTCCTTTCGTATGGCTGTCTAAAAGCCGGAGCCGATAGAAACCTGTGGAGAAGAGGAGGGA
>JAGDXJ010000050.1 GCA_023256355.1 Nitrososphaerales archaeon
TGCCGGTTCGTTAAGCTTCTATCCGTTATGAAGTTTTATACTTGCGGATGTACTGAACCTGAGCGTTTCTATGATTTTAAAATTACAGAATAAAAATCTATATTATAATGTGACTTAAGCAGTTTTTTGTTCTTCAGCTATAGCAGCAAGATAATCTGTTTTTATTGTAGCCCTAGTTCCTAAAAAGTATACTCCCAAGAATACGAAGATCATGATAACTGTGTCCCATGGGAAAGGTATAGCAGGAGAGAGGTTTTGAAATCTTTTTTATAGCAACGTACCCGAATATGCTAAAGTAAGATACAAGGTTAAGAAATGTACATCAGAGCTATGAATCAGTAAGATGTTTTAAAGTAAGCTTTTTACCTATTTTTACAGATTAGAGCTTTGAATTTAACCCTGATATAATATCAGGTAACTCTTCAAGACTCTTAAGAATATAATCGGGCTTTATTTTTTCGTAGATGCTAAAGCTGTCCCTCAGTACCAGAGCTGTAAGGGATCCTGCTTTCTTACCAGCTATTACGTCGTACTCCCTGTCACCCACGGCTATGCAACTTTCTGGCTCAACCTGCATAAGCTCCATGGCTTTAAGAAAGACATGCGGCTCCGGTTTAGGTTTTTTCACTTCATCTACTGTTACCCAGCAGCATAGATAGCTGTCAAGCCTGAGGCCCTTTATAACAGAGTCTACAAGATCTTTCCCTAAACTCGTTGCTACAGCGCTCTTTACTCCTAGCTCTTTTAAAGCTTTCAGAGCGTACAGCGCATCAGGAAATATCCTGAAACCACTTATGCTCTCCAGTACGTACTTTTTCCTCGCCTCTTTTATTTTTTCCAGTATAACTCTGTCAGGATTCTGAATAAATTTTGAAACTATATCGTAAAACGAAAGCCCTAGGTACTTTTTAATCTCATCCGGTTCTGCTCTGTATCCAAATTCCCCAATGGCCTTTGAAAGGGCTACAGAAAGGGCCTCAGCGTTATCTATGAGGGTTCCGTCTAGGTCAAACGCAACTCCGGCTATCATACAGCCCTATGATCTTTGAAAAATTTAAATTGTGCTCAAGCTTCAAAAAAAAAGGTTAAAAATAAAGATCGATTTAAACCTATAAACCATTAAAACGCATAAATTAAAAACCTGTGTAAGCATTATTCAAGCTTAACTTTAAAAACTAGTTCTCCGTCACGGAATATGTAAAGTGTCCTTGGTTGCATTTGGATCCAATTTTCATCTGTAAGCTTTTCTGTTGATATTACAGATGCCTTCAATTTTTCCCTTTTTTCATCGTTCAAATTCTTTTTTAAACTTACCGGGTTAAGCAGGTAATGAAGCGTTCTTTCCCTGTTCATGTAAGCCAGAAGGTATTCCCCGTCGCTTAACAGAAAGTTAAACTTTCCCAGACTGCCTACGTCTTCTGCGTATTTCCATATTTCCTCTGCCAGCTCTTTTAGACCTTCTTTCTGACTTGCTGATAAGCTTTCAAGCATATAACAGAATGCGTGTTCAGAATCAGTTTCACCAGCGGGGAAAAAAGTTTTAAGTTTATACTTTGGGTCTTTCTTAACATGCGGAACGTCTCCGTTATGAGCGAAAACAAGGTCCTTACCCCACAGCCTCCTTACAAAAGGATGAGTGTTAACATAGCTCAGATGACTGCCTCTGGACTTTTTACGTATATGCGCTATTATCAGCTTACTCTCTATTCTTTCTGCAAAAAACCCCGGTAACTTGCTTCTGTTAGCCGGCACAGGCTCCTTAACCATGCCAGCAAGCTTTTCATCAGAATACCAGGCAACGCCCCAGCCATCAGGATGCATTTTTGCCTTACTGAAGAACTCTTTAAGCAAATATTCAGCTTTAATGCTTTCGTTCGATGAAACTCCAAACAGTTCGCACATTTTGAGCTACCGTAAATTAATGCGTGTTTTTGCTAATAAATTTATATTATTTTATAAACCGCCTTGTTATCTGTAAATTTTTAAAGCCTTCAGCACACGGTATTTACAGACTGATGCATAATCCTGAGAATAATACAGGGATCAGTTAAAAGAGGGAAAACTTTGACAAAAGAAATTCTCAAAACAGTAGGCTAACGTTATAGCAAGCGCGGCGATGAACCGGGAAGCCCTGATAGCAAGTTAAGGGTAGTTCACTGTTTTCATTGGCCTTAAACGTTTATAGCTTCGCGTTCGTATTAACAATTATATGAGAAAGGTTGGTATAATAGGTGCTTCTTATACGAAGTTTGGCGAAAGGTTCGACGCCAGCATGCAGGAGCTTGCGTGGGAGGCTTTTAAAGATGCTATAAATGAAGCTAACATTGAACCAGCACAGATAGAATACTCTGTTGTGTCAAACATGGGTGGCTGGAGCAGCGAATCGCTCCCAGCTGTAATAGTTTCAGAAGCTCTTGGAATAAACCCGCGGGGTTCTGTAAGGGTTGAGGCTGCGTGCGCATCAGGCAGCTCAGCAGTTAAGCTTGCTCATGACGTTGTTGCGTCAGGCCAGGCCGAGGTTGTACTTGCCATAGGCGTTGAAAAGATGAGGGAGTCCCCAAGCAGAACTGTTGTAGAATACATAGGCAGAGCTGGCAACTTTATGTGGGAATTTGAGAACTTTGGTTTAACGTTTCCCGGCTACTATGCACTTTACGCTACAGCTTACATGTCAAAGTTCGGAGCAAAAGAAGAGGACCTGTGTGAAGTAGCGGTCAAAAACCACTATTATGCTTCATTTAACGAGAAAGCGCAGTACAGAAATAAAATATCAGTTGAAAAATGCATGTATTCACCATACGTTGCCTGGCCCCTCAAGCTTTATGATTGCAGCCCCATAACGGACGGCGCAAGCGCTGTGATACTTGCAAGCGAGGATTTCATAAAAAGTCATGGTCAAGAAGCTGTCTGGATAAGCGGAACGGGGTACGCAACCGGCACTGCAAATCTCAGCAAGAGAGATGATTTTACAGGGCTGGATGCTGCAAGAAAAGCCGCACAGCAGGCTTATGTAAAGGCCAGTATTGATCCTGAAAGGCCGGCTTCTCAGCTTGACCTTGCGGAAGTGCATGACTGCTTTACCATAGCCGAAATAATGGCTTACGAGGACCTGGGTTTTGCAAAAAAAGGTGAAGGCATAAAGCTGATCAAAGAAAAGCAGACATACAAAGGAGGTGTTATTCCCGTTAATCTCGATGGAGGCCTTAAAGCAAAAGGCCATCCAATAGGTGCCACAGGAGAGTCGATGATAGCCGAGCTTTATCATCAGCTTTTGGGAAAGGTAAAGGGAGAAAGGCAGGCAGAAATAAGGAACGGTAAAGCTCTCGCCCACAACGTCGGAGGTACAGGACATTACGCGTACGTTACTATCCTTTCGCTAGATAAGGGTGAACGTTCATGAGTGATGAAACTGAAAAGCTCAAGGAAGCAGCAGAGGAAGCCAAAAAGAATCTTGGTTCTCCACTAATTACAGATCAAAAGACCTCCAGCTCTTTATGGTTTGACCAGAGGGAGCTTAACGTAAGGTATATGATAAGCGTTGAGAGAATAAAAAAGTTTTATGATGGGCTCTTAGAAGGAAAGGTGTTTGCAACCAGATGCACAAAATGCGGCGTAGTCTACTTTCCTCCGCAGAGCTACTGCAGCAGTTGCAGATCTGATTCAATGGAATGGTTAGAGCTCGCTGGTACAGGTGAACTTATTACCTATACTGTGATAAACGTAAAACCACAGAGCTTTTCGCATTATCCGGATTATGCCGTTGGAATCGCTAAAATGCCTCAGGGCGTTAACGTGCTGGCCTGGATTGATAGCGACATTAAAAGCTTAAAGGTAGGTATGAAAGTAAAGCTAGAAGTAAAAAAGAGAGAGCCTGAAAATTATCTGACGTACTGGATAAAACCAGAATAACGGCACAGAAGCATATGTATATGGGAAGGTTGATAGCCCCCTTAACCCCCATATAGTTAAAACGTCATAATCCATGTTAACTTCGCCAATCACGTTTTCTGCAGAAAGTTCAGCGTTGGCGTAAGCAATCCTTAGCTGTTTCATCTTAGTTCTCATCAACCACTATCACAATTTCAACTTTAAGTCCAGAATTTTCCATGTCTGTTATAGATGCAGTTTAACAATTTAATGCTATAAAAGCTATATTCACAACTTAGTAAAAATATTGTTTATAATGCGATAAACGATAAATAATTTTTATATACCAAAATTTAATTTAAAAAAATTTAAATACTGTTGATGCCATTTTTTATATAAATGAGAAGCGTTCTTGACATATTAACTACAGCTGGGTACGTTTCGCTCATAGAAGGTCCCCCGGGAATAGGCAAGAC
>JAGDXJ010000060.1 GCA_023256355.1 Nitrososphaerales archaeon
AATACACTTTTGCAGTTGGGCTATAAGAAAGCTTTTTTGCTTTATTTTAATATGAGAGCATTGATAGTTTTGCCATGGGGTGAGGCGCTGGCGTTCGCCATCGCGTTTGCCAGCGGGGTGCTTTTCGGCGTGGCGATGAAAAAGAGCACAGCCTCGCTCGTGCTCACGCTCGGCGGCGTGGCGCTTGCCGGCCTGCTCATTGCGGTGCTTTATTCGCTGCCCCTGCAGCCCGTGTTTCTGGGCATCCCCGCCGCCGTAAAACAGCTGGCAGGAGCATCGCCCGCTGCCTTTGTCGGCGCCCCGTTGAGCTTCATGGTCGGCGTTGCGGTCGGCGTGAAGAAAAGCTGATGCGTTTTCGCGGTGAAACAGGGGTTTTTATATGCTTTGCTGGTTGGTTATGCATGAGCGAAGAAGAGGAATGGGACGCAGACTACGAAGAGGACTACGAGGAAGACTACGAGGAAGACTGGGATGAGGACGAAAGCGACGAAGAGGAAGAAGAATAAAGGCACAGAAGAAATTTAATTTTTTTGGTTGCTTGCCCCAGCAAAACCTGCGCTTTTTTGGCAGTTAGGTAAACACAAAGCCACAAAAAAGGCGATCCTGTGTCAGTCTGGTGGTTTGCTCGTTTCATTGCAATAATTATAACTTTAACAATGAAACGCGCGCCCAAAAGATCCTGTGTCACTGTTTCATGTGGGGGTGACACAGGATAAGCCTATCGCTCTATCTTTATTTCCATTTTGTGTTTACCTAACTTTTTTTAAAAAATGTACACTACAGATGGTAAGATATGTGTCAGGTATATATATAATTCAAAAAATAGAAAAATAGGGTAAAAATTCTAAAATAAGATATATATTCTAAAATTAGAAAGTTAGGTAAACACGAAGTGGAAATAAAGATAGAAGGGGGGTTTATCTTGTGTCAGTGGGTCATGAAACGCTGACACAGGATCTTTTTTGGGTCGCACCATGCCTCGTTTCATTGCAAACGTTATAATTTTGACAATGAAGTGTTAAAAAAACCCACTGACACAGGTTGGCCGGTGTTTACCTAACTATTGTTTACCTAACTTTCAAAATTTTGAATTTCCGTCCATATTTTTGAGTCGTTAGCGCAGTTTTTGAACGGGTTTTTCGCAGTTTTCGGTCTTAATTTCGCAAAATACTATGTCCGACGACGATGTCGAAAAAAAGCGCAGCATGCCTTTTTTCGACGTAAAGCTCATGGCACAGCGGGGCGCCCAAACGCACAAAAGCGAAATTTACACCACATATGTGAAGTACTGCGATAAAAACGGTCTGTCTAAAGTAAACGATGTAAGCTTCTTCAAAAACCTTGTAAAGTTCGGCATTGATACGCGGGATGTGGCGCGCCCATATATAAACGGAAGGCAGGTGCACGCCCTTAACAACGTCGCGCTTAAGCCTGAAAACGCGTGGGGGCTTGATGATGGCGAGCTTGAAGCGCCTGAAGGAGAGCCGCTCCCTGAAATTAAGTCCGCGTTACAAATACAGCCCGTGCCACCCCACGTTGAAACAAACACGGTTCAGGTGTCGCCCCCATTGCCACCGCGCGCCAGCCTGAGTAACCAAAGGTCGAAGCGCAGCCAACAAATATAAACGTTGTGCCCGCTCCCTCGAATGCGCCACAGCGCAAAGCCTCCAAAAACGGTGTGTTGCTTCTGCACGTACTTTCACAACTGTAAGTGCGAAAAGTACCCGAACGCGTGATCGTAACTGAAACTGCGCTGTACCCGCTGAAATGCCCCTATTTCAAGCCACCCCCGACGGCTCGGATTTCACAGGGCTGTTTTTACCCAGCGATGAAACATGAACGCCCCAAAACAAACACGCAGGCGCCCGCTCAATGCGTTGTTAGCTTTGCTTCTGCTTGCGCTCGCTGTGTTTGCACCAGCAACCGAAGCAGTAGGTGTGGGCTTGTGCCTTATTTCGATATTGCTCCGGGTGCTCGCGCAGGAGCCAGCGCGCCACAGCGCTTTTATGCTTTTCAATAAAGCCCAGCGCGAGCTCTGCAACCTCATCGTACGCCATGAAACAGAAAAGGACAGCCGGGCATATATTTGTTGAGAAGCGTTTGGGGGGAGGGGGTACCCAACAGCCGAGGGGTAGGATTTGAACCGAAAACTTTATTGCCGGGGGAGGGCTTTGAACCCTCGACCTCCAGATTATGAGTCTGGCGCTCTAACCAGCTGAGCTACCCCGGCTTTATACTAACATCAAATTTTGCGATTTAATACTTTTTCGCTTTGTTTAAGGTTTGTCAGCGCAAAAGCTGAAAGTTTTTCAGCAGGATTATAAGTTGCTTAATACGATATAGTCAAGCATGAGCAGGATTTCGATGATAAAGACGCCGCTTTATCTTGTTTCAATAATTCCCGTAATATATGCATGGATTAAAACAGGGTTCAAAAACCCTTTTCTTTTTGCCTTAATAGTTGTTTTTGCTTTAGTTTCTCAGCTTTCAATGAACATCGAGATGGATTCCGAAGATCAAAAAAGGGGTATGAAATGTTTTGAAAGCGAGCCATTATTAAATGTCGGACCTTGCCATATGCTACTTTTCAAACAAAATCATCTTAACGTAATCAGAAAATCCTCACTTGTACTGCTGCTCATTATAGCAGTTGTTGTGCTTGCATTTACCCGTATGCTTGTACTACTACTTTACGGGTTAGCGGGAATAGTTTTGATGTACGCCTACCTAAAGAAACCTCTTGAGCTTTACAAAAGGGGAGTGGGTGAAGTTTCGACTTTTTTTGATTTTGGACCGATTCTGGTTCTGGGATCGTATACGGCTCTTGGAGGAGGTTCTTTGAACAGCGTACTTATACCTTCTCTAGGTTTCGGCCTTATAGCTTCTTCCATAAGGTATTCTCATCACATAGTGGAAGAAGCAGAAGGCTCCAGAAGAAAAATGTTTTACCCTTACGCTCACGCTCTGCTGCTGGTACTTTCATCCTTAACAGCTTTAAGCCCTCTTAAGGCAGCGCTTCTGATTCCGGTTGTTGTACTGGTTTCAGTTTATGCATCAAGACAAAGGCTAAAAACGTGGGCTGATCTGCTTTACCTTGTATATTTTTTTACAGTAATTTCTTTATTATAATCAGATAAGATTACCGTTGGGACTTATACCAAAATTCAAACGATAGATGAGATTATTAAAGCAACTAGCATGAAGGCTATAGAAAAGTACATGTGAAGTGCCGTAAAGAACCCAGTCTGCTGATCCAGTATCTTTCTTTTCCAGCTTTTTGAGTTCATCGCTATCTTTGTAAGCCTGTAAGCCCACGGCATGGTAAGGAAAGACCCAAGTATCGGCCAGTAAGTTCTGTCCAGAAAAACCGCAAACGCAAAAAGCGCGTAGCTCAGCCATATAAGCGCAAGATAGTATGCTTTTGATCCTTTTTCTCCAAGCAAAAGGGCAACAGTTTTGATACCGGCCCTTTTGTCATCTTCCATATCTCTCCAGTTGTTTGCGTGGAGGACAGCAACTATGACCATGCCTATTGCTACCGATATAAGGACGCTTGCCATGCTTATCTTAGCTCCCATAAGGGCTTCTGTGCCCAGGACGATGCCCGGTCCAAATGCTAACATGACCCCAAGGTCTCCAAGCGCTAGCCACTTAAGCCCAACCTTGGGTATCCCGTACATAAGCCCTGCAACAAGCCCCAATATTATAAAGGGGACTATTGAAGCCCTCGCTAAAGCAAGATAAACGCCTATCATGAGCGATGCTGTAAGCAGAAATAAAGAGTAAGCTAGCTGGAACCTCGGCTTCATAAGTCCGTCAATAAGAACCCTCGAACCCGCTGAACCCATTCCGTTAGGCAGGTCTACTTTGCTTATGTAATCAAAATAATCGCTGAGCGCGTTAAAGGCACCGTGAACCATTATTATGCCTAAGATGGCAAGCATGAAGAATAAAACCACTATCTGTCTTGCTAGAAGAACGCCAAGGATCATCGCAGAAACGCTCATCTGAAGGCTCCATGGCCTTAAAGCCCTTAACAGCTTAACCGGCTCTTTTTCACTCAACTCTTCAAGGTTAAAATCAGCATAGTACTTTTTTGGCTCATCGCTCATGTCCGTAACCCTTATCCTCTCGGGAACAAGCCTAACAAGAACTACGTTTCCCATGGTTATAAAAAGAAGGTCTTCAGGAACTTTGGAAAGCAAAACTCCCCTTTCTCTTTCGAGCTTTGCCGGGTCGCCAAGGACTTCAACTTTTCCTTCTCCCTGGACAAAAAGGTCTGGCCTGTTCAGATCTATTGAAAAAGAAACCCTTGGGTTTTTCTGAACCGCTTTTAGCGTCCTACCTTCATTTTCAAGAAGAAAGATAAACCCATCATGCATAGCATAATAAACTTTTATGCCCCATGGACCCTGATCGTCACAGACGGATATGTTCATTGTTTTTGCCTTTCTTAGAAGATTTATGACACGCCTGTCAATCATCTGGTTTTGTGATGCATTTTTCGTTATTTAAGCTTTGTTAAAGATATAATTTTATGAAGTTTATGAACAAAAAATGAAAAATTAATGTTAAACGTTTATATCTTAAAGCGTATTAAAAAATACCAATGAAATGCATAAACTGCTCTTATTATAGGCAACACCCAATCTACGAGTTTATGGGATACTGTGAGAAAAAAGGTTCTGCTGTCTTCCCTGAAGATAGCTGCAGAGACGCCATCAGTACTGTTAAAGAGGAAACTGAAAAGCTCTTTGAAAACTACGGATGGGCATACTGTATCGAGTGCGGCAGCGTGCTTTTTGATAGGAGCGAGCTTGATAAACACATAAGCCTAGGACACAGCTTGACTCAAAAATTTTTGGAAGATGAGGTAGCTACTTACGAATCACCGGGTGGAGATTGATGAAGAGCCTTAACTATCTGCTAGGAGGGCCCCAGGGAGGAGGACTAGAAACCTCGTCTCAGGTTCTTTCGTGGGCTTTCGCAAAGTCAGGTTACGGGGTTATATCTGATAGAGAGTACTATTCAAACATAATAGGAAGGCATAGCTACATACACGCCAAAGCTGACAGCGAGGAGCTTCCAAAGGGCCTTCAATACCCGGTTAAGCTTCTTGGAGCCATGGATGCCGAAAGCGTTTTTACACATTTTACAGATCTGGATTCAGGTGCATACGTAATATACAATTCTGACCTCAATTCTACAAGGCTTTCTCAGATTCCGAGCGTTGAGCCAGAAGTTGGAGAAAAAATACTAGAAACTTTAAAGAAACTTAACCTGGAACAGGACTTAGGGAGTCTTGTTAAGTACCTTAAAGACAACGGCGTTAAAGTAGTTGGACTTAGTTACAGGGACCTACTTTCAGAGCTTCAAAAAAAGACAAACATAGTTGCTGCGCAGGCATCCAGATATATTTCAACAATAATAATAGGTGCTTCAGCTGCCCTGGCCGGGATTGATCCTGAAGCCGTTAAGTACGGGCTGACGAGGAGGTTCAGGTCTGGTCCTATCCTTGAGCACAATATGGCTTTCTCTGAACTTGTTGCTGGTGTAGTTTCGTCTAGCTTTGGTAGCCCACTAAAGTTAGATCCACCACGGGAAAACTTTGGGAAGATGATGATAGTGAGCGGAAACGACATAGTGGCTATGGGTAAGGTTGTTGGAGGGCTGAGGATGCAGACTTACTATCCTATAACTCCTGCAGCAGATGAGAGTTTCACACTAGAGGAACACGAAAGGCTTGGAGAAGCAGGAGCTGGATCTCTTACGGTTTTTCAGCTCGAAGATGAGCTTGCTGCCGTAAACGCGGCTATAGGAGCATCACTTACAGGAACGAGAGTTGCTGCCGCAACCAGTGGGCCAGGGTTCGACCTGATGGTAGAAGGCCTAGGATGGGCTGGTATGAACGAAGCTCCTGTTGTTATAACTTATTATCAGAGGGGAGGACCGAGCACGGGACAGCCAACCAGAGGCGGACAGAGTGATCTTCTTTCTTCTGTTTTTGCATCTCACGGAGAGTATCCTAGAATGGTGCTTGCATCTGGAGATCACGAAGAAGCTTTCTGGGACGCTGTAGATGCTCTGAACTTTGCCGAGATATACCAGATACCAGTGATACATCTTGTCGATAAGTTCTTAGCTAACACAATAAGGAGCGTTACTGTTCCAGATCTTAGCAAGGCATACATAAACAGGGGTAAGATAGTGCAGGAACCCGGAAAGGATTACAAGCGGTTCAGTTTTGAATCACCAGTTTCGCCCAGAGCATTTCTTGGAAAAGCGCTTGTATGGTACACAGGTGACGAACACAACGAAGAAGGACACATATCGGAAGAATCTGAAAACAGGATCAGGATAATGGACAAGAGAATGAGGAAGCTTGAGCTTATTGAGCAAGAGGTTCCAGAAGACAGGAGGGTTTCCATCTATGGTGATGAAAACCCGGATGTTGTGCTTTACGGATGGGGTTTCGTAAAGGGTGCCGCGCTTGGAGCGATAAAGATGCTTAAAGAAGAAGGGGTGAAAGCTATGTACGTTCATATAAGGACTTTCGTACCTTTCCCCAAGAAGACCGTTGAGAGCCTTTACTCCAAGCATAAGGACGTCATGATAGACGTTGAACATAACTATCTAGCACAGGCGGCTGTTCTTGCTTCTGCATTTGCAAATGTTGAAATAAAGAAGCACATTCTGAAGTATACCGGGAGACCGATCTACTCAGACGAGCTGAAAAATGCAGTCATGCGTATCCTGAAGGGCTCAGAGAAGGAGGTGCTAGAATATGGTGCTTGAGCTTAAGCCAACTGATTACAAAAGCTCCGTATGGGTTGACTGGTGCCCAGGATGCGGTAACTTCGGAATACTTTCTGCGATGTACCAGGCTTTTGCCGAGCTCAAGCTGGATCCAAGAAACATAGTTGTAGTTTCCGGTATTGGATGCTCTGGAAAGACCCCTCACTTCCTGAACGTCGAAGGGGTTCATACACTACACGGAAGAGCACTACCTTACGCTGAAGGTATCAAAGTAGCAAACCCTGAGCTTGAAGTGCTTGTTAACGCCGGGGACGGTGACCTTTTGGGCATAGGGGCTGGACACTTTGTTGCTCTTGGAAGAAGAAACATAGACATGGTTGTTATGATGCATGACAACACTGTTTATGCTCTGACAAAAGGACAGGCAGCACCTACTCTTGAAAGAGGTGCAAAACCGAAATCTCTGCCAAAGCCAAACATACAGGATGCTGTCAACCCAATAGCTCTTGCTATAGCCTCAGGATACACATTTGTCGCAAGAGGATATTCGGGCAAGGTAAAACACCTAAAGGAACTGATAAAAGCTGCAATTCAGCACAGGGGATCAGCTTTTCTGGACATACTGCAGCCTTGTGTCACTTACGATAACATACACACATATGATTATTATAACGAACGCGTTTATGACCTGCAAGAAAGCGGTTATGATCCAGAGGTTAAAGGAGAACCAGAACCCAAGATAGGTGAAGCAATAGCCAAATCTTATGAAAAGGGAAGCAAGATACCAATAGGGATCTTTTACAGGAACCCAAACGTGCCAACCTTTGACGAAAGGCTTAAAGAGAGAATACCAAGCTACATGCAATCACCTCCAGCAGCACAGACCATAGATAAGAGCGGAAAAACAGTAATAAGCCAGGAGCTGTTTGAAAAAATATTTGAAAGCTACCTTATCTAAAAGCTTTATTTTTTATAGTTTTTTCTTTTGTTTTTCCCCTTTTTTCTATAGCTGACGATCTAACGCTTTCTTTAAAGTCGGCCCAATAGTCTGGCTCCGCAAGGCTTCCGAAAGCCCTTTCGACAACTTCGTTTACTGCAGGGTGAACGTGCATCATCTCATATATTGGATAAAAACTACGATCACCAGAGTTCATGAGCAGTATTATTTCGTGAACCATCGAAGAAGCATAAGGACCTATTATGTGTCCCCCGAGAACATTGCCGTTATCTCTTTTAACTATGACCTTAACAAAGTGACCCTCATCTTTCATGGCTAACCCCTTTGCAGTATCCTTGTACAGATAGTAGCCTAATAGAATTTCGTCATTCGTATCCGATTCCTTTTCTCCTACAGAGCCAACCTCAGGCTGCGTAAATATAGCGTGTGGTACAGCATGAAAATCAGCCTTTAATCTTTTACCTTTAAAAGCATTGTAGTAAACTATCATACTTTCATAGTTAGCGGCATGCTTGAACATGTGCTTCCCTATAGCGTCGCCGCATGACCATATATTGGGCTTTGTAGTTTCCATATAATCGTTCACTATTATCCAACCATTTTCGTCCGTTTTAACCCCAGTCTTTTCGGGCTTTGTTATGTCAGAGTTGCTCTTTCTGCCTGCAGCTACTATTATTTCATCAACCGGAACTTCATATGTAATGTTTTTTTCCAAATCTTCTGCAACTATGATTTTGTTTTCTCCCGATTTCCGGATTTCAACAACTTTTGTAAGAGGCAGAACGTGCATGTGCTGATCAAGATCCATTTCAAGCTGATATGAAACTTCTGGCTCTTCCTGGTAAGCTATTCTGTCGAGCATTTCGAAAACATAAACGTCGCTGCCCATCATGGAGAGGAAGAAGCCAAACTCCAATCCAACAAAGCTACCCCCTATGACCGCTGTCCTCTTTGGCAGCTTCCTCATCATGAAGAAGTTCTCGTTAGTATAATAATTAATTTCGCTCAAGCCGGGAATGCCAGGTATTAAAGGCCTTGAGCCTGTGCAAAGGAGTATCTTATCGCCTGTTATGATTTCATCCCCTACTTTAACCTGATAATCTCCAATAAATTCACCGGTTGTCTTATAGAGAGTAATCCTAGGGTCAGACATAAGAGCGTTCTCTATCCCGTAAGATTCCCCCATTACTTCGTCATACGCCCAGCTCATTATCTTTTCAAAATCTATTGAGGTTGTTCCTGAGTTTATCCAGAAATCAGGAGCCCTCTTAATGTTGTACACTATTTCAGCAGGATAAAGGATCATCTTAGAAGGTATGCAACCTCTTGTAAGGCAGATACCACCTATAGGACCGTTCTCTATAACAGCTATCTTTATGTTCCTGTTTTGTGAAAGAAGCTCAGCGTATATGTTGCTTGAGGAGCCGCTTCCAAAAGCTATAACGTCAAAATGCTTCATTAACATATTAAAGAAAAACACTAATTTAAAATTTAAGTAGAAAACATAATTTAAGTTTTAACGTTGCGGGGTGAACTACCCTGACCTTGCGGTCAGGGCTTCCCGGTTCATCGCCGCACTTGCTTTCACATGCGCTTACCACTTGATATCTTGCTCAAGTCAAATTTTAGTTTGATTTTTTATTTTCTGATCTTTTTTGTGCAGATTTGTCTAACGAGTTCTTTCGTTCTTTTTAGCTCTAGACATAAATCTGTAAAGAACACCTGCTGTGACTTAAAAAGCATTCCTAAGGGGGACTTAAGCCTTATTGACCTAAGTAAGAAAAAAATAATATAAAGACCGCATTTACATCACGGATCAGTTTACCTGCTGCCTGTCATCCCTGTAAAGGTCAATGTATATTTGGATCCTTAACATTAAAAATTTTCCGCAAAATCATGCCGATTGCTCTGTACACATTTAGCTCTTGAATGAGTTTTTAACATTAATCAGTTACAGTTCATGGTTTTAAAGATAATCCACCATCAACTGGCACAACGGCGCCAGTTATGTATGATGACTCGTTAGAAGCCAGAAAAAGCGCTAAACTGGCCACGTCTTCGGGTTCTCCGATCTTTTTTAAAGGGACCCTTTGTTTCATTTTTTTCCTAGTTTCTACGTCGCTTAATAATTCTTGGTTCATAGGAGTGTCGATTATGCCAGGGGCTATGCAGTTAACCCTTATTTTGTGCTTTGCAAGCTCAAGAGCCGTTTCTTTAGTCAGCATTATCAGACCGGCTTTAGAAGCGTCATAATGAACCTTTTTGATACGGGGTATATATCCATGAATGGAAGAAATGTTTATAATCACACCCTCGTTTTTTTTCTTGATCATTTCTTTAGCTACTGCCTGTGAGCATAAAAATGTGCCAGTTAGATTAACGTCAAGAACGCGTTTCCATTCTTTTACGCTTAAATCAACAAATGGTTTTTCTGTCTGTATTCCGGCATTGTTCACAAGTATGTCGATCCTGCCAAATCTTTCCATCACTGTCCTGACCATGTTTTCAACGTCTTTTTTAGATGATACGTCCACTTTTAAAGCCAACGAGGATCCGCCTATTTCTTTGGAGATCTTCATTGCACTATCATAGTCTATATCGGCTATCACTACACGTGCTCCTTCTGAGGCAAAACGCAAAGCTATAGCCCTGCCGATGCCTTTTCCTCCGCCAGTGATAATTGCAACCTTTTTGTCCAGTTTCAATTCACAATACCCACTATAATGATTAAACAATGAGTTGTGTTATTAACTTTTTTGTGCCGACATCGATATGTTGAAACACTGTAAGCGATCAGAAATCAAGAATCAATTATCAGATAAACTGTATGCTTTCTTTTAACTTTTCTATGTTCTCAGCGATGCTTCCAGAAAAGATTCCTGTCCCGATAACAAGCATTTCAGCCCCAGCCTCCGCAACATCTTTTGCGTTCTCGGGTTTGATGCCTCCATCCGCAGAAATAGTATAGTTCATCCCTCTTTTTTCCCTGAAGCGCTTTAGCTCTGAAATAGCTTCCAGAGAGGAAGGGTTTAGCCTCTGCCCTCCTTCTCCGGGCTTTACAAGAAGCAATAGGACGCTGTCAACTTCGCTCAGCAGGGCGCTGTCAAAATAAGATAAAGCATTTAAAGCTATACCTGCTTTCTTTCCATTGTCTTTTACAGTTTTTACGAGCTTAACTGGATCTGCAGATGCTTCTGGATGAAAGTAGATCGTTTCAACTTTATCGAGGTTCAGGAAGCTTTCAATCTGAAGCTCGGGTCTAGAAACCATCAGATGCAATTCGCCGGTTACATTGAAGCTCCTAAGGATAGAACTCACTAACCTGTCCCCAAAACTGATTCTTTTCGCATAAATGCCGTCTGTTATGTCAAAGTGAAAAAGCGTTATGCCGTTTTCCACAGCGATCTTTATGCTTTGATAATAACTTAGAGGGTCCACCTCAAGTATTGAAGCTGATATCTTAACCTTCAAAGAGTTCTCTGTAGCCGGATTTCTCTGCGTCTTCGTAAAAGATCTTTACGCCTTCTTCTGTCTTTGGGTGCTTTATCATGTCTTCGAGCACATATGCAGGCAGCGTTACTATTTGAGGTCCGACGATCATTATTTGATAAACCTGCCTCACGTTTCTTATGCTGGCCGCTATGATTTCAGTTCTAATGCCATAGTTTTCAAACGACCTTTTAATCTTCTCAACAAGATCAACGCCGCTCAGTACCCCTGAGTTTCCTTCCAAGTCATAAAGTTTGAACGCATCTTCAATCATTTTTGCTTCGCTGAGTTTTAATTTTTTGTATTCCTGCACCGCTGAACTGTCATAATAATCTTCCTTACCAAAACTGATTCCAAGCTTTTTCCTGATATAATCATCAACCCTGCCTACAAAAGGGCTTACATAGGAAGCGCCGGCTTTAGCAGCAAGGAAAGCCTGAGAAGGCGTCATTATTAGCGTAGCGTTAACCGGAATCCCCTTACCGCTTATCTCTTTAATTACCTTAAGTCCATCTATAGATGACCCAAAGGAACCCACGCTTATGGGTATCTTTACAACGACGTTCCCAGCTATACCGTTAAAGTTTCTGTAAAGGTACTCAGCTTCGCTTATCATTTTTTCAGGCAAAACGCTCGCAACTTCCAAGCTCACCGGCCTCCCTTTTCCGGCAATTTCGCATATCTCAGCTATGTAATCTTTCAGTTTTACTTCTTTCCTCTTTTCAACAGCTATCCTCAGAAGGGTTGGGTTGGTTGTTACTCCATCTATTATGCCAGAATACTTTTTTATTTCATCAACTTCTGCCGAATCTATAAATATCTTCATCCTTTCGTTTCACTCATTATTATTTCAACGGCTTCCTTAAAGCTTTTAACTTTGTAATCAGCCTTCGCTTCAGGATCGTCGGTGATAAGGATCGTCGTGCACCCGGCTGCCTTTCCAGCTTCAGCATCGATCTGTTTATCCCCTATCATAAAGCTTGACTTCAGGTCTATGCCGTGCTTTTTTGCTGCCTCAAGGAGCATCCCGGGTCTGGGTTTCCTGCATTCGCAATCTTCTTCCGGCAGACATGGACAAACATATATATCATCGATCTTAGCTCCATACGCCGAAAGCTCTTTAACCATCCTTTCATGTATCTTATTCAGGTTCTCCTCCGTTATAAGACCCCTTTTCAGCCCAGATTGGTTGGTTACTACAATGATCAGGAAGCCCACTTCGTTTAACTTTTTTATTCCTTCTCCAACTCCGGGCATGAGCATAAACTGCGCTGGCGAGGACATATAGTGCACATCGTAGCAGATCACGCCGTCCCTATCTAAAAAGACGGCCCTATTTAAAGAGCTCATTCTCAACTATTTCGCTTATTATGTGACCTATTGTTATGTGAGCTTCCTGAATTCTGGGCGTTGAATCTGAGGGTACATTTATGCACAGGTCGACTACGTTTGCGAGCTCCCCTCCGCTTTTGCCGGTGAGCCCGACCGTAAATGCCCCGAGCTCTTTTGCCCTTAATACGCCTTTTATCACGCTCTTTGATTTTCCGCTCGTGCTTATGCCTATAACTACGTCACCATGCTTTACAAAGGCTTCAACCTGCCTTTCAAACACGTTTTCGTAGCTGTAGTCGTTGGCTATTGCAGTAATGCATGAGGTGTTTGTAGTCAATGATATAGCCGGAAGGCTTTTCCTCTCTTTCATGAACCTGCCGACAAATTCGCAGGCTATATGCTGGGCGTCTGCGGCGCTTCCACCGTTTCCAAAGAGCACAACCTTGTTACCTTTTTTCAGAGCTTCAGCTATGATTTCAGCGGCTCTGTATATTTTCTGCGTTTCAGCTGTCTCTGCAAGCGCCCTTTTTATGTCTGAACTTTCAAGCAACCTTTTTTTAACTAAATCTTCCAAACCTTTACCCCCTCCTTTTCGAACCTGAAACTTAAAGGTTCGAGGTTCATCTTTAACGCTTCCTTTATCACTTCGCCCCTCTTATCCTTTTTCGTGAACATGAGGATAAACCCTCCGCCCCCTGCGCCCTGAATCTTCCCGCCCAGTCCGCCTGCCTTTATCAGGGCATCATAAGCCCTGTCTATGTCTTGGTCGGATATCTTTTCAGACATCTTCTTCTTGAACTCCCAGTTTTCGTTTATTAACTGGCCAAAGTAGTCAAGATCTTCATTCTGAAGAGCCCTGTAAAGCTCATAAGCTATTCTTTTGAGCTCATCCCTTATGCGCTTCTCCTTTTCTTTTTCCTCTTCGTATTTCTTCTTCATATCTGCATGAATTTCATGAGAAAAGTGCGCTTTTCCCGTAAACAAGAGAAGCGTCCTGTACTGAAGCTCTTCAAACACCTCGTCTTTTAAAACCAAAGGGGTGACCTTTACGCCTTCTTTAAAGAACTCCATCAGGTTTAACCCGCCATATGCAGCCGCAAACTGGTCCTGATAGCCCCCGAGTTGCCCCAGTTCAACCCTCTCAACGTTATAGGCAAGCATCGCGATGTCGTACTTCTTCATTCTAAGTCCAAGCGCCTCAGAAAATGCGCTTATGAGGGAAACCGCTAAAGAAGACGAAGTGCCCATACCAGAACCGGCTTGTATTTCGCTGAAAGTTTCTACTTTGAAACCTTTATCGAGCTTGAACTGGTTGGCGACAGCTTTTATGAGGTCTAGCTGACCGTCATACGGCAACCTTGAAACGCTGTACACAAGTTCTCTGTTCATGTCTACTGAGCTTATGATGATTTTTTCTCCCCCGAGCGCAAGAGAAGCATACGCGTACCTGTTCACTGTAACGTTTAAAACAGCCCCTCCATTTTCCCAGCAATAAGGAGGTACGTCTGATCCGCCTCCACCGAAACTTATTCTGAAGGGAGCTCTAGACCTTACCAGCAACTTTATTCACCCACTCGAGAAAAGAGCGATATCCTTCTACTGTTCCTATGTCCCATAATCGGTTTTCGAAGATGCATGCGTAGACTCCGTGGCTTATAAGCAATGGTAGAAAATCGTATTCAAAAGAAAAGCTTTCCGATTCAGGCATATGGTTAAAAACGTCTTTCTTGAGCAGAGAGACGCCCGCGTAGAAAAAGCCGGATGCGTTCTCGACCTCCCGAATACCGATTACTCTGTAGTTATCGGCTATCTCTATGACCCCTGCTTTCTGCTTGGTGCTCCCTTTTTTTACCAGAAGGCAAGCCGCTCCTTCTTGCTCTGAGCATTTTTTAAAGAACCAGCTGTAATCTAAATCTACATAGGTGTCACCGTTCATCAAGAGGAATTCTTCCTCATCCTTTAACAAACGGTAAGCGTTCTTTATAGCTCCCCCTGTTCCAAGGGGCTTTTCTTCTTTTGAATATTCGATCCTGACGCCGAGAAGGCTTCCATCCCCAAAGTAGGAAATAATCCTGTCGGCCATATACCCCACACTGAGCACGATTTCCTTTATGCCCTGAGATCTGAGCTGTTCTATCAAGATCTGAAGAAAAGGCTTGCCGTTAACGTCAGCCATGGGCTTTGGTCTGTCGTTCACAACGCTCCTGAGCCTCGTGCCCAGTCCGCCAGCCAGTATTAAGGCCTTCATTTTTTCCTCTTCAGAACTTTTCTTACAGATGAAGCTATGTTTTCAGATGTAAGCCCGTAAAACCTGAACAGCTCCTCGAGCGATGCGCTCTGTCCAAAGCTGTCATTTATACCGACGAACTCAACAGGAACCGGATAGTGCTTTGAAAGAACTTCCGTCACAGCTCCTCCCAGACCACCTATAACGCTGTGTTCTTCTGCCGTAACTATAGCTCCGGTAGACTTTGCGGCCTTGATTATGAGCTCCTCATCTATGGGCTTAACGCTTGACATGTTTATGAGTCCAACGCTTATTCCATCTTTTTTTAATTCTTCAACTGCCTTTATGGCAATGCTGAGCATGTTTCCGTTGGCTATTATGTATACGTCAGAGCCGTCGTTCATGATATTCCCCTTGCCAAGCTCAAACCGCAGGCCTTTTTCAAATATTATCGGGCTCTCACTCCTGCTCAGCCTCACGTAAATCGGCCCCTTGATCTTCAAAGATTCTTCGGTAACGGTGTCGGCTTCAACGGCGTCAGCGGGAACTATGACTTTAAAGTTTGGAAGAGCCCTGAAAACAGCTACATCTTCAACTGTCTGATGAGACCAGCCGTCAGAAGAGTTTGTCAGGCCTGAATGAGAAGCGAAGATCTTAACTTCTAGGTTATCATGAGCTATTATCCTGAGCTGATCGTAAGCTTTTAAGACGAATACTGAATAAAGGGAGGCATAAACCTTCAGCCCAGAGTAAGCCAGACCGACAGCTGTGCCGAAGAGGTTTTCTTCTGCTATGCCGAAGTTTATGAACCTTTGGGGGTATATTTTTCTGAATTGAGAAGTTTTCGTAGAGCCAGAAACGTCTGCATCAAGTACCACTATGCTCGGATCTGAACCTATCCTGACGAGGGCTTTTCCGAAAGCTTCCCTAGTTGACATCAAGCTCCTTCATCTCTTCTTTGTGCTTCTCTTCTAACTCAGGGAGAAGCTTTTCAAGCTCCTGCTTGCTGAGAGGTTTTCCGTGAAACTCTGTAACCCATTCGCCTATGAGCGAACCTTTGCCCTTTGTCGTGTGAGCTATTATCACCTTTGGTTTATCGCTTATTTCCTGTGCAGACCTGAATGCGCTGTAAAGCGCTTCTACGTCGTGACCGTCAACCTCCTGGACGTGCCAGCCAAAGGCCCTCCACTTGTCAGCTATGGGCTCAACGCTCATGCTCTTTTCTGTAGGACCAGACTGCTGAAGACCATTCCTGTCTACTACAGCTATTACGTTGTCAAGGGCGTAATGGGATGCGAACATAGCCGCTTCCCAGACTGTTCCTTCTTGAAGCTCCCCGTCGCCCATTAGCACATAGACTTTATAGTCCTTTTTCTTCAGCTTTCCGGCGAACGCGATCCCGTTTCCTATAGCTAGACCGTTCCCCAGCGAACCCGTTGTCGCTTCTATCATCATGTCTGGGTTCCATTCTGGATGACCCTGAAGGGGGCTTCCCAGCTTCCTCAGTTTTTTTATGTAGGACCTGTCAAGGTAGCCAGCTTCAATCAGGGCAGCGTAAAGTATAGGGACAGCGTGTCCCTTGCTGAACACGAGCCGGTCCCTTTCTTCCCATGATGGATTTTTTGGGTCGTGCCTCATAACTTTAAAGAAAAGGACAGCAACTATATCTTTACTTGAAAGGGAACCACCGGGGTGGCCTGAACCTGCTTCAGTAGTCATCTGCAGGACATCTATCATCATCCTGTAGGAAATTTCTTTAAGCTTTTTAACCTCTTCCCTGTTCATTTTGCATCATTCTTTGAAACATAATCTACGAGCTTTTCAAAGAATTCTCCCTTAACTTTTTCGCTCTGTGTCTTAAGAGCGGCGGTAAAGTAAGAAAGCTTTGAAGCCTCCTCGTATGAAAAACCGAGAGAAAGAAAGACAGCAAAGGATGAAACTATAACGTCTCCTATGCCCCTGAGGTTTGATGGCCTGAAGCTCAAAGGCTCAACCTTAAAGAAAGATTCGCCCTTCAGGCAGAAAAATCCTTCTTCGAGCCACGTTATGAGCACGTTTTCGACCTTTGCCATAGAAGAAAGCTTGAGGGCCATGTTCCTGTAACTGGTGCTGTTCATTGGAGATATCCCTGTAAGCTTTACCGCATCTTCCCTGTTCATCCTGAGGTAGTCGGCATCGCTGTACATGTATACGTTCTCTGGCCTCCCGTTTATTATGAGAGGTATGTTCCTCTCCTTCGTGCTGGACACTACAGCTTCCTTGACGCTTTTGCTAAGAAACCCCCTTGCGTGATCTGATATTATAACGGAATCAGCCTCACCAACTCTTTTCTTGAACCTCTTTATCACTGAGTTTTCTGCTTCTTCTGATATCCCTTTTTTAGAGGACTTTTCTGCCCATAACAAAAGGTATCCGTCAGAGAAGACCCTGTAAACTGAATCTGTGTTTCTGTTTTCATCAAATACTATTTCTGCGTCTTTGACCTCCTTTTTGACCTCTTCAGCAAAGTGTTCGCCTTCAGGATCTGAGCCTACCACAGTTATGTAAACTGGCTTTACAGAAAGGTCTAAAAGGCCCTTCACGGCGTTGTAAGAAGCCCCTAGCTTGTAGTACTCTTTCTTTATGTTCATAGCGGGGATCGGAGCTTCCCTTGATATTCCTTCTGGCTCAACGATCGTAAAGCGATCTATAACTGGATCGCCTAAAACTATAACATTAATGTCTTTAAGTTTACCCTTAACAGAGGCGAGTTTTTCCGAAAGACTCATTATGCTTTTTTATTATTTTTTTTAATTTATATGTTTTTAAAATTTTAAGCACATGTCGGGAGCTTTTTATCAATGATAGATAAGCAAAAATAACGTTAAAAGTCAATACAAAATGTATCGATAACGTAAACCTTGATTACGAAACGCTAAGCTAGATCTTCCCAGATCTTTTCCAACTTTTTTGCCACGACTTCTGCTTTGTGATTATTCTTTATGTATTCTACGTTTTCCCTCCCTTCTCTTTCGACAAATCCAGGATCGGAAAGCTGCTCTGCCCTTTCTTTTAAAAAGCTTTTGTGCCTGTAATCAATCGTCGCTAAGCCCGTTGACATGGCTTCCAGACAAGTTTTGCTACAGCTCTCGATCGTAAACCTGTCTATAAAAATATCATACTTTTTCAGCAACGACGGCATTTCACTGTAAGGGAACTTTTTCTCCAGAACATCTAATGCAATGCCGTTCTTCTGTAAAAGCTCGGGCAACTCTTTTGGAAGGCTCTCGTACGATAGCTTGAAGTATACAGCCCGTGGATTTTTAGAATAGCTTTCCTTTGGTATAAAAACGTCAGTCCTTACAGGGTTGGGTAAATAGACAGCATCGGGCCTGTACTCTTTTACTATAGTTTCAAGATCAGGCGTTGCGTATATTACTTTTTTTGCCGAACGCAGATCATGCTTGACAATCCAGCCCCAGCTCTTGCTTTTAAGCGTCCACCTTACGTCCGAGCCGTGCACGTGCAGCACGTCTAAATGCTTAAAGACGCTCACAAGATAGGCATCCTGCAGAGCGTAATTTGCATGATAAATTTCCCCTTCAGACCTTAAGATGTCAAAGAGTAATCCTAAGGTCTTAGAATAAAGCCCTCGGGTCCTCTTTATAAAATTTATATCAAATTTATCGCTGACATAGGGAATAATGTCCTCCATTACGTGAGCGCAATCGTTAACTATTACTAACTTCATGGTAAAATTTTCTTAAGAGTTGCTATTAATTCTTTTTCAAAATTTTCAATTCCGAGCTCCCTAACCCTTTCCAATGATCTCTGGTAGTAAAGTTCAGCGGCGCCCTTATCTTTTATAAACTTCATTATGTTCTCTACGGCTTCTTGCTCGTTTTCGTAACCAAGACCGTAATAGCCTTCTTTTGCCAGATCCATCCATGCCCCTCCAGATTTATAAACTACAACTGGCAGGCCCCTTGCCATTGCTTCGGCTATGGCTGCCCCCAAGTGTTCATGGATGGTTGCATGGAAGAAAACCTTTGAGTTGTCCATCAGGTAGTTTATCAAATCGCGGCTGGCGTTCGGCAAGAAGATCACATCGTAGTCTTCTGTTAGCGCTTGGTTCACCTTATTTTCCTCGCTGACTATAGTTGCGTTCAAACCCAGATTTACGGCTTTCTTATAGCAATAGTTAAGGTAATCGAGCTGAACCTTTAAAACAGCGCTGCCAGCTATGACCAGTTTAACTTTGCTTTCCTTCAGCTTTATTGCTATGTTTTCTATGACCCAATCGTACCTCTTGTCAGAGCTGAACCTGCCGAGCATAAACACCATGTCCTTTCTTTCATCAAAGCTCTTTGGCTTCTCAACTATCTTTATTTTAGGAGAAAGAGGAGAATAGAGCGCAGGGGGCTCTTCTCCGTATATTTCCTTTGCTATCTTCGCTGTCCATTTAGAATTTGTAACAACCATGTCTGCATCTTCAAAGGGATTTTTCCTGTTGTATTTTTTGAAAAAACGAATGTATGTCTCATAGTATAGATTAAAGGGAAACCTTGAATACCTTGAACTTATAAAATTAGTATCCTTGTAGTAAAAGCCCAAATACCTGTACTTTTCTTCGTAAAACGCTTCAGCTGGAAAATGTATGTATTCAAAAACCTTAAGGTTTTTGAAATCTTCCTTAATGGGCTTGTAAAGGCCCAAATCTGTGAAAAGCAACCGCGCGTTCTCTTGTTTAACGGCTTTTTTTGCTGGAACCCAGCTAAAAGCCGCAAGCATTAATCCAAATATAGTAAATGATGTAAGCGTGTATGTTTTATATTTTGAAATGTCTATACCGTACCATTCTTTATGCAATGATGGATCGAACTTAAAGGTCCCGCTTATGACCGGTTTAAAACCTGCTTTTTCAAGAGCTAATGCTGCTGCGTCTCCTACAAGAGCTCCCCCTGAAGGGGCTCCCCAGTAGTGCCTCATTATCACGGAAGACATAACGGAAATTATCTGGAATGACAGATAAACTTTGCTTTTTGATCGCTTAAAATTTTATACAACCGCAGATGGCAGGACGAATTTTTCGTTTCCTTTATAGATGTAAAGATAGTTAAGCAGATCTTCTATCGATTTGTCCTTTTTGTCTAAAGGTTTGCCTTTGTATGTAAACTCCTCTATTTCCCCGGTTGAGCCGTTTACAACAAGCTTGTAGCCGTCCTTAAAAACAGCCTTTCTGGGAACATCATATAATTTCCGCGTTGCTTCATCTACCGCAATACCTTCTATATTGTCCTTTATTCCATAAGCTTCTGATATTATAAATTCTTCTTTTTTAAGTTCATAAATGCCTTCAGTAGCCATTTTTATAAAATCGTAAATGTTTGTTAAAGATAAAGAAGCTTTCTCTTTAGGCTTTTGACCTTTCGGATATTTTATTATCATTGGTATTTTTACAAGCTCATCGTAGAGATATAACCCGTGGCCATAGAAGTTTTTTTCCTTTAAGGCTTGCCCATGATCTGAAGTCAATATTATGAGCGTATTATCATAGACATTTTTTATTACATCAAGAATTCTCTTAAAATAAAGATCTGCAACTTTAGACTGTTCAAAATATTCTTTTCTTATTCTGTTCATCAAGCTCTCGTTTATCTTTTTTATCCCAAAAAGGTCATTAAGATGAAATTGGTTAGTTGGATATTTTACGTCCGATGGATAAGGGTCGTGCATTTCCATAAAGTTTATGAAAACAAAGAAAGGCGTCTCGAGCGAGACTCTTCCCATTAACCAAGTTATCCAGTTTCCCCCTTTATCTACAGGATAATTAGAACTCAGTTTTATTCTATATTTACTAGCTTTATAAAAGCTGTAAAGTTCTTTAAACTTTCCTTTTTTCATTAGATTCATAATTATCTGAAATTTGGTTCTGCCATATGCTGTAGCTTCCTTTAACGTTTCATCCTTTTCAGTAATGTCTATAAAAATATTAAAACCGGTATCCATTTTCGTAAAAGGAGATATCATGCCATTTGCTGATATACCAATCGTGTTATATCCTTTTTGCCTTAAATATTCGGCCAAAACTAAAGATGGAAGTTGCAATTCACCTTTGTTGAGCTTTAACGTAAGGTCGTTAACTTTTGTTTCAAAGCTTTCATGAATTTTGTGCTCGGATGGATATTTTCCGGTAAACAAAGATGCGTGTGATGGTAAGGTCCAAGAAGAGGGTGCAACTGCATCATAAACAACAGAATCGGACGCAAATTTTTCTATATAAGGCGTAAAAACTCTCTCATTATAAGGATTTATAGCGTCAACTCTCATAGTATCCATTAAAACTATAAGTATGTTGGGCTGTTCCATCTATGTTAATCGTGCATAATGCCAGAATTTAAACTTTGAATAAGGTTTTGAATGAAATTATGATTTTTTTACGATTAAAAAAACAAAGGTTTAGCTTGCCCCGTAAATTTCTTCTAAAATTCTCCATTCGGCTGTGGCAACAGATTCCCATTTATATTTAGAAGCGTACTCCTTGCCCTTTTTACCTAGTTCTACCCATTTTTCGTTTTTTAAAATACTTTGCGTTTCGGTAATCAATGATCCAACGTCTAAAGGTTTAACCTTTATAACCGCATCCGTTAAATAATTCATCCGTATTGCCGGAATCGAGTACGAAACAACAGGGGTACCACACGATAAGGACTCTAAAACAACTAATGGAAATGCATCCAATCTTGTAGGGTAAACAAAAACTTTTGAGCTCTTTAATAATTCTGCGCTCTCTTTACTGGTTAGGTTCGTCATCAGCTTTACCCTATTTTTAAGACTGTTTTTTGTTAAATATTGGTTTATTTCATTTTTTACAGTTTCAGAAGCGAAACCAGCAATCACTGCGTTCACATAAGTCATTTTCTTTACAACTTTCAGGAAGTCATAAATCCCTTTTTGAGGAATTAGTCTTGCGTAAAAAATCAAATCTATATTTTTATCAGTACCATCATAACATGTATCTACGCCGTTACCTGGTTTAACAGTGTATAAATTTAGATTGATTCCTATTTTTTTCATTTCATATCCAATCGATTCAGATACAGTGAGTAAAGGGCGTTTAAAAGCTAAAAACTGATAAATTAACAACCGTAAATAAGTTTTAATAGCCTTAGATTCGCCATAATTAAAAATAAACTTAAAGTTTTTTCTGAAGAGCTCATAACCATGACCCTCCTCAAATATCAAAGAGCCCACGCCAGGGGATAGTTGAAGCAATTGCGTCCATCTAATTCTTGAAAGCTGAAAAGCCAAAGGGAAATACTGATTTGTAAAAGGAAAATAGATGAAGTCCACGCCATATTTTTTAATTTCTGATGACAAAATTGAACCGTATTTAAATATACCGTATACGCTTTTTATATAACCTTGTATAGGAGGCAACGCTACAGCGTTATCTAAAGTTTTAAGCATCTGTTCTTCTTTTAAAGCGGTAATTTTTGATCTAAAATTTTCAAGCTTATCCTTAGGCATCATAAAAATAAATCTTTTTGCAGGAAAAAGTGTTAAAGTCCTTTCTAAATGATTGACACCGCCGCCCAATTCATCAGAATAGGAAAATATGCCTATGACCATAATATTTACTTTATATTAATGGTTCATAAGTTTTTCAAACCCACAGGTATCTGAGTTATAAACCAGTACAGTGTAATATAGAATCCGATTTAAAATCTATTTTAATTTTAAATATATTACAAATAGGTTATAGTATGCACTTGCGACCAACTTACAGTTGCTGTTTATCACTGGATCTCCAAAATCATTTGGACATATATTTAATGATATTTATCGCCGTTAACAATTTCATTTATATAGAGTAGTGTATTCTCTAAGCTTTTTATATTAAATTTGAAGAACTTAAGAGCGTTAAAGTTATAAGCTGAAAAGCGTATTTAAAGCGTAAATTGAAAATTTCAGTAATTTCTCCTACATACAAAAGAGGCTGGAGCCTGCCTTATATGCTTAACAGTTTAAGAACTCAAACGTTAAAACCCGATGAAATCATAATAGTGCTGAAAAGATCGGGCGACGAGTCTGAATCTGTCATCAAAAATTATAACGATCTGCCGATTAATGTAATAGTACAGAACGAGGGAAGAATCGTCCAGGCTTATGATATAGGTATTAGAAGCGCCAATGGAGATCTGTTACTTTTTATAGACGACGACGCCATAGCAGAACCTTCATGGGTGGAGAAATATGTTAATTTTTTTAATAGCGTTGAAGAAGTTGGCGGTGCTTCTGGAAACGTATATATAACAGAGATTGATGAATCTGGAAATCAGAAAGTAAAATATGAATATTCTAATTTTCCAGATACGCGTAATGTCTTTTGGCGGAAACCCTTAAAAGGTTTAGAAAACTTTTGCGAAGGAATTTCTATTTCGGGGTTTAACTACAAGTATAAATGCAATGAGAAACTAAAATATTATAAATCAACTGCGTTAATTGGAGTCAATATGGCAATAAAAAAAGAGTCTATTAGCGGATTGAGCCTTTCTAGTTTATTTAAAAATAGTCATATTGGATTTCATTTTGAAAACTTTTTAGCGTATTATGTTATAACTAAAGGTTATTTTACCTATAAAATTATAAATAAGGAAATTTCTCCAACTGTTTTTCATATAGAAAATTTATCAACGACTAGATCCAAAGGTTGGAAGTTTGAATTCTGGAAACATTATGACATCGTTAAGCAGTTCCACAGGTTAAAAAAAATTAATGCAAACGTGTCATGGACCGCATATACTATGGCTTGCATAGCAACTTTAAGGAGACATCCTATTCCGAGGTTATTAGCTACTGTTTATGCGCAATTTGTGTGATACATCAATTTTAAAATAATTTCTTCATATTTTACGCCTTTTATATCTAAAGAATAATTTTCTGCTAACTTTCTTGCTTCTATGCTCATTGATTTGAGT
This sequence comes from Nitrososphaerales archaeon, assembly GCA_023256355.1. GTDB lineage: Archaea > Thermoproteota > Nitrososphaeria > Conexivisphaerales > UBA164 > CAYFFZ01. Next base: position 23,723 of record JAGDXJ010000060.1, read on the forward strand.
AAAGTTGGATTGCGCTCAATATTTGTTAAAATTTTTTCGTAATCATTATCATTATCAGCAACAAAGCAGTTTGCCCCATCAATCAATCCGGGTATCGACTCAGCAACTGCTTTGCTTAGTACTGGCACAACTCCACATGCCATAGCTTCAATAACTGCAATACTAAAGCCTTCATAAACTGATGGAAAAATAAATATATCAGACGCCTGATAATATTCAATTAATAAATCTTCTTGTATGTAACCTAACAATTTGATGTTGCTAGAATTATAATAATGAGAAGTACCGCCTATTGCGATAAGATGTATATCCTCATGCGCTTTAATTAAACTTATAACAAAATCCAGCCTTTTTCTTTTTGCATCTACACCAACCCAAATGGCATAAATTTTGTTTTGATCTAATCCCAATTTACTTCTCTTTAAAGTTTTGTTAGCTGGTATATACCTATCGGTATCTACAAAATTTTCGATGACTATTATATCGTTCCTTTTGCTTACCTTTTTTATATATTTCAACAAACTGGGTGACACTGAAGTTACCACGCTTGAGCGCCTTGATCCAAAAATTTCTAACCAACCCTTTATTGTAAGGCTAATTTTTCCTATAAGGCTTAACTCTCTTTTTTTAAATGCAAGCAAAGAACTTCCGTGCCAAGTCATTATGGTTTTTATTCCTTTTATAGTTGTAATAAAAGCTCCATTATCCCCGTTTATATGATATAAATCAAAATTATTCCTGTTTTTCAAAACATAAAAATAAATCCATAAATTGTAAATTATTTTGTTTAAAAAACTTGGAAAACCTTGGAAAACCTTGGAACCTAAACCTATCTTGTTAATTTTATGCGGTAATGATTTTAGCCTCTTGTTCTTATTGTAACTTTTATTATATAAAAATGTGATAGAAAATCCTTTTCTACTTAAAAAATGTGAAAGATTTAAAGCAAATGTTTCTAACCCTCCCCCTGCTTCAGGATCATCATATACGATTTCTAAAATTTTTATCAATAGCCACATATATGTAAAATGTATTTAAAAAGTTATTTAATCTTAATTTCTTTATAAATTTAAAACCTTAACTCCGCAAAAATTTAGGGTATAATAGGTTAAATTTTAAGTTTATAATTTATGAAATATAGCAAGATAGAAAAGTTGATTAGGGAGATATGTATACCCTAATAGGGTATACATTTGGAAGACTGATAAAGGACGTTCTGAAAAATGAAAGGGCTAAAAGAGGTATACCTATTGAGGTCAAGAAGATAGGTGGCAATTATTTCGCTTATAAATCAACAACAGTCTGGGACAAAGAAAAGAAGAAGAGGAAGAAGGTATCAGTGTACATTGGCAGGATAATTGAAAACGGAATAGATCAAGGGAGCTCAAGGTCTATATTTGAATACGGTAACGCAAGGCTTGTCTGGGAGATACTTGAAGAGGTTATGCCATACCTGAAAAGGTCATTTCCAGATGACTACAACGAAATAATGGCGATGGCGGCTGTAAGGGTTATACACCATGTGCCCATTAGGCTTATGAAGAGCTCATGGGAAAAGCTGTACGTTTCTCAGAAGGTTGATGCTTCACTTTCTCCTAACACAGTCTCTGAAAAGCTGAAAAGGATAGGGTCTGATTACACAGCACAGGCAGAGTTTTTCATGCGTTTGATGAAAGATAGCAAATACCTCATATTTGACCTCAGCTCTATCTTCTCAAGGTCAGAGAACCTTAACATGGCTGAAAAAGGATATAACAAGGATGACCTTTACTTAAAGCAGGTCAACTTTCTGCTTATGTTTTCTCACGACAGGAAAGTTCCTGTAATGATAAAGGCCTTGCCCGGGTCTGTTAGAGATGTAAAGGCCATAAAGGACGTAATGGATGAATACGATCTTAAAGGATGCACGCTTATAATGGACAGGGGCTTAGCGTCCATAGAGCTTGCAAGAGAGCTAAACAGTAATGGAATCGCATTCGTTTTCCCTCTCAGGAGGAATTCTTTGATGATAGACTATAGCATGAAGCTTGAACTTAGCTTCATGTACAGAGATAGGGGAATAAACTGCGGAAGGAAGAAGGTTGAAGAAGGAATATTCCTGTACATCTACGAAGACACTAAGCTGAGGTACGAAGAGGAAACAAACTTCATATCGATGGTTGAAAACAAAGAAAAAAGAAGGGATGAGCTTGAACAGGAGAGGATAAAGTTCGGAAAAATTTCTCTGCTATCAAACATTGACTCTGATCCAAAGCGCGTTTATGGGCTTTGGAAGGAGAGGGAAAAAGTGGAACAGGCTTTTGATGCAATGAAGAACGAGCTCGAGAACGACAAATCTTACCTTTCTGACTACGATGCAGTAAGGGGATACTTCTTTGTATCCTTTATATCGCTGTACGTTTATTTCAGGATACTTGAAATCATAAGGGAGAAAAGGCTTACTGGAAAGGTATCGGTTAATGAAGTGCTGTTCGAGCTCTCAAAGGTCTATACCATAAATTCCAAGAAGCTAAGCACTGTACCAGCAGGAGTGATCAGGCTTGTTAATGAGCTTGGATTGAACGGACTTATTCCCTAAAATATTGCGAAGTTAAGGTTTAAAAAATAAAATTTTTTGTATCGACTAAATTATCATTTAGAAATTGATTGCTAATATAAATGCCTTATATTAGCATCTTTTATTTTTTTAACAAAAACCTTTTGTCTGCCATAAAGAAGCTTCCTTTCTTACTAACCTTTTAACTTCATTAAACTTATTAATTAAACCAAATTATTTTATCTATGCAATACAAAATTAAAGGAAAAAACCTTGAAGATTTAAACATACTTGTAACAGGTGGTGCTGGCGTAATAGGAAGCGCTATTGTCAAAAGACTACCAGGAAAGATCACCGTGCTTGATAACCTGAGTTCAAGCACAACAGATAATATAAAAGAGCTCATTAATGAAGGAAAAATAAATTTTATAAAAGGAGATATAGAAAATTTTGAAGCTGTCAACGAAGCTAGTAAAGGAAAGGACATTATATTCCATCTTGCAGCAAACGCAGATATAAGGTATAATGAAAGTAAGCCAACCAACATCGATCTTAAAGTTAACACAGTGGGAACATATAACGTCTTAGAAGCCATGAGAAAAAACGATGTGGACCTGATCGTTTTTACCTCTTCATCTTCAGTATATGGCTATGCTGAAAAGATCCCTACCCCTGAAACATATGGACCACTTTTCCCTGAATCCCTTTATGCTGCTTCTAAGCTTGGCGCTGAAAGCTTTATATCGGCTTTTTCAAAAATGTTTGGGTTTTCTGCATATATATTTAGGTTAGCTAACATAGTTGCTCCAGCTTATAGAAGCATAGGAAAAAACGTTATACCAGATCTTATCTTTAAGCTTCTTAAAGACCCCAATAACCTTCAAATTCTAGGCAACGGAAAGCAAGAAAAATCTTACCTTTATGTAGATGATTGCATAGACGGTATGATTTACCTATCTGACAGATCGCCAAAAGATTTAGATGTTTTTAACCTTGGGAATGTTGACAGCATAACGGTTGATAAAATAGCAAGGATAATCGTGGAAGAAATGGGACTTAAAGAAGTAAAGTTCCACTATACTGGAGGAGAAAGAGGATGGAAAGGGGACGTTCCAAAAACAGTGCTAGACATAAGCAAAGCCCTTTCCTTTGGCTGGAAACCCACTCTTAATTCGGCTGAAGCAGTAAGGAAATCAGCGAGAGAAATAATAAAAAGAATAAAAAATCTTTCTCGTTTTTGAACATGACTTAAATCAGTATAAATTTTAAAAAGCTTATATGCAAAGCTTGATTTTTTTAAAATGTTGATGGATAAAGATAAAAAACTCACGGTTAATGGTCAGGGAACAATCAAAAAATACTTATTTGATGATATAAGGCTCGTACGAGACGGTAAGAAAAAAATTCTGAAAGTTTCTGAACCATTTAAGAGCGTACCGCCTTCAATCAAGATAGCAACGATTCCGACAAAACGGGTTAATGAAGTTGTGAAGTTTTATAAAGGGAAGCTCAATGAAGTGATCCTTGCAGATGAAGATAACCCAGTAAGCTTAGGTGGAGGTTTCGTCCAGATCGATGGTCAGGACGTGCTTTTTGTAAAAAGAGATCTTAACGCCATCAGAAAGCCGGGGCTTCTTGACATTTCTGCGGGGCTTTTCGATGAAATCTTCAGAAATCCTGTAGAGATGATGGTGTCAGAGACTGCAGAAATAGTTAGACGTCAAGGCGAAGATTTTATTCTACCAGTTCCAGAAGAAAATGCAATAAAAAGCGACTACATAGAAACTTTAAAGAAAGAGTTTAAAAAATCTCTAGATTCTTTAAAAGTTTCTGGCAGAGTCAGAGAGGTTAAATGGTAAACCAATAGAGTTATGAAACTATGTGAAAATTATCTAAACAATTCATATTTTTAAAAATCTAAATCAAATATAATTTGCTTTGCATTTTATATTTCTATAAATTCTGGTTGTTGTAATAGTTGATAGGTTATAATGAATTTTCATACAGTCTCATAAGCGTCTTGATGTTACAATCGAATTTATCCCTGTTTTTCAAAACATAAAAATAAATTCAGAAATTGTAAATTATTTTCGTTTATAAACTTGGAAAACTTTTGAACCTAAACCTATCCTGTTAATTTTATGCGGTAATGATTTTAGCCTTTTGTTCTTATTGTAACTTTTATTATATGCAAATGTGACAGAAAATCCTTTTCTACTTAAAAACTAGCCCCATCCGGCTCTATTACTGAATTTTCTTTAACTCTTTTATCCAGCTTTATCACGCTCCTAATACCCTGCACGAACTTGCGGATCGTGCTCTTCGGTACTTCAACGTTTGTAATTTTCTTTAACATCTTACTGGTTTCCATCATAAGATGCAACATATGCAATATCCGCTAACATTACCTTAAGTTCCCTTGAATACTTCTGCTTAGTTATTCCGAGAACATCGAGCAAGGGCGAAGCTATCCTGCCATCTTTGTGCAGCTTTACAATTTTTAAAATTACAGATCCTATGCTTTTTACAAGCTCCCTTTCGTAATACCCAGATTTTCTGTACCATCTGCTCATCATGTATTCAACTATCTGCTCCTGAATTTCTTCAATTCTTTCCTTAAGTCTCAGTGCAGATTCTATCCTTTCTGCTTAAATTATAGCGATAAGGTCTATATCTTTACATTTTTACATCTAACACTGGCTTGTTCCTTGCCTAACCCGTCACTAAAAGGTGTTAAAATATTAAAAAGCTGTAAAAAATAAATATAATGATTGATTTAATTAGATTATAAAATTGGATCAAAAAATAATTCATAATGGTAATTTGAAAAGTCCTTTAAATATAGAAAGTCTAAAAATTTCATTTAATTTAATCGGTTATAGAAATGACCTATTTACGAGCGATAACCCAGAAGATATCATTGAATTCTATAATACTTTTAAGAGCAAAGAAAGCCTGATAAAATGGATGAAAGAAAGACCCAAAGGAGTTACGTACATTAATGAAGTTGATGGAAGAAAAGACATTATAGTAGTTATACCTACAGCAAACGTTAATGGAAAATATGCCAAAGCCTGTCGGGACGAGATATTTAAAGGATTACATATTATATTTGTCGAAAGTGGAGAAGTAAAAGACCCTTATTTTAATGTTGCTCATGCAAGCAATGTTGGCTTTAAAAAAGCGTTGGAATATGATCCAAAGTGGATAATATTCTCTAACGATGATATGTATAAGATCGATGATGTATCTGTGTTAATTGAAGAATTAAATAAAATAAATCCGGCAACCGTAGATGTTGTATTTGCAGATAGTTATCCTTGTTTTCATCATAGTTATGAAAGAGTGTTGGGAACAAAGAGATCCATTTATGATTTCGCGTCTTCTTTTTACCATTTATTTTTAAACAAACAAAATAAACCTAAAACGGTATATAAAATGAAAAAAATTAATAAAACATTTAACACTAAATTGTTAATAAGAAACCGTTATAGCAAAATAGTATTTAAAAAAGCCCGTAAATTTATTGAGATCGGGGATTTTGCAATTTTTAGTGGGATCTGGGTGCGTAACATGAAAGGAAATATTTTCGATGAAACTTACATTAATGCGCATGATGATTTAGATCTATCATATGTTTTATCCAAATCTAACAAAGATTATTACAAAATTATAAAATATCAAATCGGATCGTTTTCAGGCACTTCTTTAGGCCTTGGTATTACAAGAGATCTCAGGAGAATAGCGGCAGATGTTTATTTAGAGTCTAAGTTCTTAGGTGATTTTGCATAGTATATATTTTTTAGGAAATATAAGCTTCGCTAAAGTGGAAAATAGAGGATAAAAGAGAGTTCCAAAAACAGTGCTATACACAAGCAAAGCCCTTTCCTTTGGCTGGAAACCCACTCTTAATTCGGCTGAAGCAGTAAGGAAATCAGCGAGAGAAATAATAAAAAGAATAAAAAATCTTTCTCGTTTTTGAACATGACTTAAATCAGTATAAATTTTAAAAAGCTTATATGCAAAGCTTGATTTTTTTAAAATGTTGATGGATAAAGATAAAAAACTCACGGTTAATGGTCAGGGAACAATCAAAAAATACTTATTTGATGATATAAGGCTCGTACGAGACGGTAAGAAAAAAATTCTGAAAGTTTCTGAACCATTTAAGAGCGTACCGCCTTCAATCAAGATAGCAACGATTCCGACAAAACGGGTTAATGAAGTTGTGAAGTTTTATAAAGGGAAGCTCAATGAAGTGATCCTTGCAGATGAAGATAACCCAGTAAGCTTAGGTGGAGGTTTCGTCCAGATCGATGGTCAGGACGTGCTTTTTGTAAAAAGAGATCTTAACGCCATCAGAAAGCCGGGGCTTCTTGACATTTCTGCGGGGCTTTTCGATGAAATCTTCAGAAATCCTGTAGAGATGATGGTGTCAGAGACTGCAGAAATAGTTAGACGTCAAGGCGAAGATTTTATTCTACCAGTTCCAGAAGAAAATGCAATAAAAAGCGACTACATAGAAACTTTAAAGAAAGAGTTTAAAAAATCTCTAGATTCTTTAAAAGTTTCTGGCAGAGTCAGAGAGGTTAAAGCGAACGTACTTCAAGACGAAAGCTATACTGTTCTTGAATACGATGGCGAAGAAAGCATAGGCGTGATCGTTTCCCTTGAGCCGGACAGCGGTAGTGTTGAAATAATCGGCGTGCTAAAGGTTGATCTCACATCAGCTGAATATTCCGACGGAGAATACAGATCGGCTGCAGAAGGCCTTTTGCCGCTTAACAGGGAAATTCACCAGGTCAACCTAAACAGCCTCGTGGACAGGGTCTGGAGGGGTTTTAAACAGATAAGCGCAACTGACTTCATCGAGGTCATAAGAAAAATAAAAAAAGAAGGACAGAAAGTTGCGTTTACGAGCAAGGTTGCAAACGCCCTTATGGCTGAACCGCTTTACAGGTATCCCATACGTAAAGCTCTGGAAGTGAAATAGCAAATGGATCAGTACACTCCTCTTAAAGATTCAAAGGACATATTCTATTTTACGGGCATGGCAAGCGACAAGAAGAAGTTCAACAGCGTTCTCAAGGCAACCTTTGCTTCTCCTTCTGTACATAAAGCGGTAAACAACGTCTACAGGGCTATGAAAGGAGAGGGCCTAGCTTCTGACGGATGTACAGAGCTCAGCAGGTATGTGGACTTTCTTACTGAGGAACTAAAATGGCACATGCTCATTTCTCATCTTTCTGACCTTCACCCAGCTTTCATGTTAAGGGAGCTGAAAGGCAAGCCGGTGAGCATAACGTATGCTGACATGCCTTACTTTGACACTAAATACATAACAACGGCTTCATTAACCTTACCCAACTCACAGGAAGAACATGATCTCGAGCTCGTGCTGAAGGAAGCTGTCAGAAACATGAAAGAAAAAGAAAGTTCCGTTGCCTTGGAATGGATGGAAAATGAAGAGCAGCCTGAAAGGGGGATATGGCCTTACTACGGGATATCTCTGTTCAGCGCTGTTCTTTACCAGCTCTGGTACGAGCTTTACAACGCTGAAACCGGAAAGCTCAGAGTTTACACTGGCAACAACGTTAAATCTCAGGAATTTTTTGAACAGGAAACGAATAATGAAACTTTTGCAAAACTGCTTGTCATGGCTTCAGGCAGCCCAGATTACATTGAGCTAACTGACGATGAGAAGAGCGCTGACGTCTTAGTAAGCGTTGGCATTGATGGAGAAAAGCCCCAGGAACAGAGCGGGAAATCGATGACGGTGCCTGTCCTGAGGCATTTTTCTATACCGACCAAGGCATTGAGGGACAGAATCCTCATGAAAGATGGGCCTGTAGGTGTATTTGCCGTGGGCGGGCTCGAGCATAACATTTCAATGCTTTACTTTTACATAAAGGAAAGGTGGTTGGGAAACGAAGATGTCAGAATATACAACAACTTTTTCGACCTCCGGAAGGCGCTTTCGGCCAGGTTAATATCGGCCAGCGGCGAGAGGTTCAGGGTGGCGGGAAACCTGGTCGAGATGCCGATAGTCCTAGCTCACTCAGGCTTCATCCCGAGGCACAGGTCTTTTTTCGGAATACTGTACAATTTTTTCAACGCGGACGGCAAGGAAATAAGGATGGTTCACGTTATAGGACTATCCGCCTTCCTTTCAAAGCTCGGCGCGCAGCTCTACCTTTTAGATGAGTTCAAAAAATCCTTCAAAGGAAAATATCTGCTGAACAGCCTCGTACAAAACTATGCTTGGAAGGTCTTTAAAGTGGGAAACGATGATAAAGAATTTGAGGAGATTTTATCGAAGTGGGACAGAGAGGATCTTTTCAACGACTATGATAGGTCTCAGGAAGCGCTTAAAGAAGTAGACAGATCTGTTATCGAGGTGAAATGAGCTTGCAGATTTCTATTGAGGTCTATTCTGTTGTTGCTGAAATTTTAATAACTTTGCCGCTGATCATTTTAATGTTCAAAGAGATAGAGAGCTTGATTGAAAAGGTAAAAGGGTACATAAACGCTATGAACGCCCTTAGCGAAGATGTTGCTGCTCTAGACAATGAAGCCATAGATCATCTGTACACAATGATCGAAGATCTGAAAATTGGACGTTCAGTTAAAAACGTCGAAAGACCAAAGATCGTAAGAAATAGAGAAATAGAAAACGCAAAAAGGAAGTTCGGCTCAAAGATAGATGAAGAGCTCAAAAAAGAAGTTGAGCTTAAAATAACTGCAAAGAAATACGCCAAACAAGTGCTCATATTTCCAGTTCTGGTTGTGTCTCTTTCGATGATCTTTTACATAGAAGGGTTAACTCTTCCTTTTGTTTTGCCATTAACTATAATATCCACGTTGCTGTATCTTCACCTCATACTCCACTTTGAACTTCGCAAAGAAATTACAGAACTAATTGAACGCGCAAAAGAAATTGTATACCCAAAATCTCAAAATTTGGGATAGCTTGCAACCAATAGCTGACTAATGCCGGCCTTTTATTCTTAAAATTGCTTTTAATTAATAATGAATTGCGGGCCATTCTCCAGCCATTAGATCCTTTGTGCGCATAATTTATTGCAGAAACGTGCTTTAAAATCAAAACACCATTTATGAATAAATCTTCAAAGAATATACAATAGATTCATTTACAGAGAATTTATATCGATTTACCGATATACTTATAAATTGCTTTTACCAATCCTATATCGGTGATCAGATATGATGAGAGGTAGAAGGAGAGGTTTCGGGATGGGATGCATGGGACCTTATGGGTACGGCGGTTACGGATCATGGGGACCAGGACCTTATGCTTTTGGGCTTAACCCTTGGGGCTTCCCCAGAAGGTCTGGCTGGATAGTGTTCAGCGCTCTGGCTTCAGGCCCAAAGACCGAACAGGAGATCAAGGATTATATGGCAAAGCTTACAGGACTGCAGATCACTTACAGCCTTCAGCCATTCTTAGATTACCTTGCAAGCACTGGAGCAATCAAGAAGCGCGAAGACGGGAAGTATGAGCTTGGCTCTTATCCCTACTGGTACCCCCCTGTCTAAGATTTTTAATTTTTTTATATAATCAATTCTTTATTTTTGTTATAGGCTCAGAATTTAGCTTTACTTTGTATAAAAATCGCAAATAAAAGCTTAAATCGTAAACTTTGGTATATATTGTAAATTGGAAGCTGTAAAAAAGGATAACCTTAGCCTTGAAGCAAAGGAAAAGATAGGCATTACGGTCATAAAGGACGCCATTAAGAGGTTCAGCCGAGGGGCCATAGTGTGGAGCGCAGGGAAAGATAGCACTGTAGCTCTGCATCTTTTGAAAAGAACAGTAGAAGAAGAAGGGCTAGATATGCTGCCAGCAATATTCGTTGACCACGGGGACCACTTTCCCGAAACGCTAAAAATGCTGGATGAAGTGAGCAGGTCGTGGAACTTCAGGGTAATACCTGCAAGGAACGACGATGCGCTGAGCCATGTAAAGGACGGGAAGATCTATGTATCCGAGCTTAACGAGAGAAACAGAAGAGAAGTAGAAAAAATAGGGTTTAAGGGCGACAGTTTCGAATATTCGCTTGAAACAGATGTAGGAAACCACATACTCAAGACTGTCCCTTTGCTTACGACAGTTGAAAAGTACAGGCTTGAGTATCTGATCATAGGTATAAGGTGGGACGAAAACCCTGCAAGAGCTGTTGAAGTGTTCATAAGCAAGAGGGAAAACCCTGATCACTACCGTGTGCATCCTATACTTCCTTTTACTGAAAGGGACATATGGAGCTACATATTCAAGTACAACCTGCCGATACACCCAAAGTACAGAGAAGGATACAGGTCAATAGACGGAATAAAGGACACAAAGAAGTTCTCTGACAAGCCTGCATGGGAACAGGACCTTGAGAACACAAAAGAAAGGATGGGAAGGTCTCAGGACAAAGAAAACATGATGGAAAGGCTCAGAAAGCTAGGGTACATGTGAATATTTCTTTATTTAACGCCTGCAAATTAAACTGAATAACAAAATTTTATTAAAATTTTGTTATAAGTGCTTTAAGCATAAAAATGCTTGCAGGTTCGCTTCTTGGTTTCAGGTTTTGACTTTATCCCTGCCTCTTAAGAATAAGGTTATTCCGGATATTGCCGCTATCACAACTATCGCTATCAATCCTATGCTTAGATAGTTGTATGTATAATTCACTGTAAGGTATTCATTAACTGTATACCCTGTTG
>JAGDXJ010000038.1 GCA_023256355.1 Nitrososphaerales archaeon
TCCTGCCGGTTCCAAGAATTTACAAATCCGCTTCGGGTTCTGAAGTGCTAGACGTTTTTAAAATGAGCGATGCGCAGGTAGTTGCTGTAGTAAATGAACGCGGGGAGCTTGTAGGAACAATACTGGAAAAAGAAGTTCTCAGATATATACTAAAAGGAGAAAAAAAGACTTAAGGGATGTTAGGGGTTTGGGGGATAGCGGCATGGGAAGCTCACGCGCTTTAGCGTTAGAGGATGTTACAAAGTCCATTTAAAATTAAGTTAAGAAAGGTTAAATTACCCTTTTTGTTTAATTTTTACCATGAAGGTTATAGTTGTTGGTGGCGGAGCCGCTGGGATGAGCGCTGCTTCAAGAGTCAGGAAACTTTTACCGCAATCCGAGGTAAAGGTTTTTGAGGAATCTTCCTATGTTTCTTATGCGCCTTGTGGCCTCCCGTACTATGTAGAAAACCTCGTTGGAGACATAAACGACCTTGTAACGTACACACCAGATTTTTTTAGAAAAGAAAGAAACATCGATGTTCGTATAAACACCAGAGTTACGAAAGTTGATTTGAACGCTAAAGAAATAACACGAGTTTCAGATGAAGGAGAAAAAACAGAAAGTTTTGATTACCTAATACTGACTACAGGGGCCATTCCGTTCGTTCCCGACAAAAAATGGTTAGAAATAAATCACGTTTATGCTCTGCGCCATCTAGAGGATGGGGAAAGACTAAGAAAAGATCTGCAGGGCCTTAAGAACATAGCAGTTATAGGAGGGGGCTATGTAGGCCTTGAGATGGCAGAAGCGCTATCAAAAATAAATAAAAACGTCACTGTGTTTGAAATGAAGCGTTTAATGCCAAATCTTGATCCGGATTACAGCCAGTTTATAAGGCAGGAAATGGAAAAGAAATCCATAAAGGTTGTTGAAGGTTTTACAGTTAGAGCGCTTGAAAATACAGGCGAAAAGGTAAGAGTTGTGGGCGACTCAGAACAGCCGATTTTTGACGCCGCTGTACTTGGCTTAGGCGTAAAACCAAACGTAGAGCTTGCTAGATCGATGGGTCTGAAGATTGGCGAAACAGGGGCCATATGGGTTGATGAAAATATGCGTACAAGCAATCCTAGCGTTTACGCAGCAGGCGATAACGTAGAGGTAAACGACCTGGTAATAAAAGGAAGAAAGAGGTATGCGCCATTTGCTCCAGAAGCTAACAAAGAGGGATACGTTGCAGGTTCTAATATAGGCAACCAAAATATCAAGTTTCCAGGGAGTGCAGGAAGTTCTATCACAAAATTTTATGATACTGAAATAGGTGTAGTTGGGATAAGCGAAGAAGACGCTAAGAAATATGGAATCGATGTCTTCCCTGTTAAGATCAGACATAACGCAAAAGCGAGCTATTATCCTCCTCCTGAAGAAGTTTATATGAAAGTAATATTTGATAAAAAAAGAAGGGTGCCTTTAGGAGCTCAGGTTATAGGAAAAAACGTGTGGGGTCGCGTGGCTTATCTATCACTGGCCATAGAAAATGAAATAACCGTTGATAAAATGTTCTTTTCAGGCGTTCCATACGCTCCGCCTTTTGCTCCAGTCTGGGATTCTTTGATCGTAGCTTCGAGGATATTTTATGAACGCGTATGAGCTAGCTGACATAAAGAAGCTTAGAAAAGCTTTGGGGCTTTCGCAGAGGGATCTAGCAAAGCTTTCCGGTCTAAGTCAATCCTATATAGCTAAGGTGGAAAAAGGTCATATAGATCCGAGTTACAGCAATGTCCAAAAAATATTCAAAGCGCTTGAAAATGTAAGATCTTTGAACGTAAAGGTAGCAGCTGAGATAATGACAAGAGATCTTAAATATGTAAAACTCGGTTCAAGGGTCATAGATGCTATAAAGATAATGCAAGATAATTCAATAAGCCAGGTACCAGTCCTCACTGAAGATGGTAAGGTGGTTGGAACGATAAGCGAGTCTAACCTTGTACAGCATATGCTAAAAGGTAAAGATATTAAAAAAATTCAGGAAAGCAAAGTTGATGAGTTTATGGATCCTCCATATCCGATAGTTGATGAATCGACTCCGATAAATTTGATTATGGCTATCTTGACTTTTTATAATGCTGTTCTTGTATCACATCAGGGAAAAGTGATAGGTATAATAACCCGTTCTGACATACTTAAAGGATAAGATGATTATCAGTGCCAAAAAGATCCCAAAATATGAACCCTCCATGGAATTTGTGGAAAGAAAAGGAAAAGGACATCCGGATACGATATGTGACGGAATAAGCGAAAATCTCAGCGTATCCCTGAGCAAATATTATATCGAAAAAACCGGAAGGATACTGCATCATAACGTTGACAAAGCAATTCTGGTAGGTGGTCAGGCAAGAGCCTGGTTTGGTGGAGGAGAAGTTGTAGAACCCATATATCTTATGCTAGTAGGAAGGGCTATCGGAAGGCTTGACAAAGAAGACGTAGTCCCTATTGGAAGATTAGCTATAACAGCAGCCAAATCTTACATAAAAGAAAACCTCAGGTACCTTGATCCTGAAACACATATAATAGTGGATTACAGAATAAAACAGGGAAGCGTCGATCTTGTAAAGAACTTTGAAGCAGGTAACGATATTCCTCTTGCGAACGATACAAGCTTCGGCGTTGGATTTTACCCGATGACAGATTCTGAAAGGCTTGCACTTGAAGTAGAAAAATTCATAAACTCAAAAGAAGGCAAGGAACTTTTCCCGCAGGTAGGTGAAGACATAAAAGTGATGGCGCTAAGACATGAAAACGAAATCAAGCTTACAATAGCTGCGGCGATGATATCAAGTCTGATAAAAAGTAAAGAAGACTATCTGGAGGTAAAGCGTCAGCTAACTATCAAGCTCCTTGAACTGTCTTCACAGATAACAAAAATGAAGGTAGACCTTACAATAAACGGCGCCGATAAGCCTGAAAAGGATATATACTATCTGACGGTAACGGGCACCAGCGCAGAAAACGGCGACGATGGGCAGGTTGGAAGAGGGAACAGAGCTAACGGGCTTATAACGCCTTTCAGACCTATGTCGCTTGAAGCTACAGCAGGAAAAAACCCGATAAGCCATACCGGTAAACTCTATTATGTTTTGGCAATGGATATAGCAAAAAAGCTGGTTGAAGAAAACAAACATATATCGAGCGCTAACGTTTACATGCTCAGCCAGATTGGATCTCCAATAACTGAACCACAATCGGTTTATGTTGAAGCGAGCGCAGACATTTCGGATGAGGCTGTGAGCAGCTATGCTGAAAGCGTTGTTAAAGATAGTCTGCAGGAAGCGCCTAAACTCTGGTTAAAAATACTGGAAGGAAACGTTTCACTCTATTAAAATGAAAATATATTTTGAATTACCCGAGATTTATTTATCAAATTTTGAGAGAGTAATAAATTATACTGTTACATTAAAAAGCCTGATAGACGGCATTTTTGTTCCAGATCTACCTCTGAAAAAACCAACTATAGATGCTTGCGCTCTGATAGGCGTTCTGAAAGATAAAATAAGCAAAAAAGAAATAATAATAACCCAGTCTGTAGGCCATAGAAGTCTGGCAGCAAACAAGTCTCGTTTACAGTGTATAAAAAAGATGGGCATAAAAAGCGTTCTCTTGGTGCAGGGACCTTATACTTTTACTAAAGTTAAAGATGTTTTAGATTACGCTTCTTCAAGGTTCAGAATAGGTGCTGTTTTTAATGAAAAAACATTAGAATCGCGAATAAAAGGCGGGGTTAAATTTTTTGTGACACAGGTTTTTCCTGATGTAAAAGAATTAGGGTCGGTCAAGAAAATTTCTGATCTTGATTTATTTTTGCTCATAGGGATTTCAAATAAAAAAGAAGATTATCTAAAGTTAAAAGAAAAGGGTTTTAATGTACCAGAAGAAATTCTAAAATCTGATGAACCTTTAAAGTCCGTTAAAAGCTACTATGCTACTGTAGCAGATCATATAGGTAAAAACCCAGATATATATGCTATACCCTTAACAAAAGAGATCGATTACTTACATGTGTACGATTTTGTTAAAAACATCAAAAAATAGGTTTTAATAATTAAAAATTTTTGTTTAATTGTTGCGATTAGCGAAATTATCAATTTTATATAAAAAACAGCGATAATTTTTGAATAAATATTACATCTTAACCTTCAATTTTTTATATATTTTTTATAATTGTTTTTATTTTATAAAAATATTTTATTATAAAATTAATTTTTAATAATCATTTTAAACACTAAAATTTATAAAATGTATTTTTTATATGATAGTAATGGCGTCTTATTTAAGTGGAGCTCAAGCCTTAGTAAAGGCATTAGAAGGGGAAAAAGTAGAGGTAATATTTGGCATACCAGGAGGAGCTACGCTGCCCTTTTATGATGCTTTGAAGGACTCGAACATCAAACACGTTCTGGCGAGGCATGAGCAATCTGCCGCCCATATGGCAGACGGCTACGCAAGAGCTTCTGGCAAGGTGGGTGTTTGTACTGCAACTTCAGGGCCAGGTGCTACAAACCTGCTGACCGGCATAGCTACAGCATACCTTGATTCGTCTCCGGTGGTCGCTTTAACAGGTCAGGTTGCAAAAAGTTACATAGGTAAAGACGCATTTCAAGAAATAGACACAGTGGGCATCTACAGCCCTGTTGTAAAATATGCGTTTCAGCCTCTTTCGGCTTCTGAAATACCGTTCGATGTAAAGGCCGCTTTCTATATCTCCAGCACAGGAAGGCAGGGACCAGTGCTTATAGACCTGCCAAAAGATGTACAAACGGAAACAGCTGAAATCGAGTTCCCTGAAAGAATAGAGATTAAAGGTTATAGACCGTACATAAAACCAGATCCAGAAGCAGTAAAAGAAGCGGCAAAACTGATCATACAGGCGCAGAAACCGGTGATTCTGGTAGGTGGAGGAGCAGTAAAGTCGGAAGTTGGTCCCCTGGTATTAGAACTTGCAGAAATGTTCATGATTCCCATAGCAAGCACATTGATGGGTAAAGGAGCAATCCCTGAAAATCATTTCCTGTCTGTCGGTCCCATTGGAATGCACGGTACATATCATGCAAATACCCTAATAATGGAAAGCGACCTGATTATTGGAATAGGGGTCAGGTTTTCTGACAGAACTACGATGGATACTAGAGAATTTACAAAAGACAGAATGATATTGCACTTTGACATAGATCCAACTGAAGCTAGAAAAAACCTCGTCAATGAATTTCCAGTAATAGGAGATTTGAAAGAATCGCTGAGCATTCTGATTTCAGAAATAAAAAAGATGATGCCGTACATAAAAAGTTCTCCATGGCACAAAAGAGTTAAGGAACTAAAGGATTATTACGATGACAGAATTTTCGGAGAAAACGTAATGAGCCCACTTATCGTAAAGAAAATCAGGGATATACTTGGTCCAGATGATATCGTGACTACAGAAGTTGGCCAGGCACAAGCATGGGCTGAGCTGTTTTATAAGGCATTAAAACCCAGAACTTTCATAACCAGCGGTGGTTTGGGCACCATGGGTTTCGGATTTCCAGCGGCAATAGGCGCAAAAGTTGCAAAATTTGATAAAACTGTAGTGGACATTGCAGGGGACGGAAGCTTCTTGATGACCTCTAACAGCCTGGCTACTAGCGTTGCAGAAGGCATACCGGTGGTGGCGGTTATCCTGGATAACGCGGTGCTAGGCATGATAGCTCAATGGCAGAGAATTGTGTATAACAACAGGTACATAGCATCATCTCTAGGAGAAACTCCTAACTTTCCGGCGCTTGCAAGAGCTTATGGCGCTGAAGGTGTCAGGGTAAACGGTCTTGAGGATTTTGTTAAGTACTTTAAAGAAGCTGTTAGAAGCGAAGTTACCTATGTTATAGACGTCCCGATATCGCCAGAAGAAAACGTTTTCCCATTCGTTCCGTCTGGAAAAAGTTTGAGGGAAATGATAGTATGAAAAAAGAAAGGGTGTTTTTTATAACCGTTGCAGATAAGCCAGGAGTGCTTTTTAAAATAACTAATATATTCCGACGCAGAAACTTTAACATAGAGAGCGTTACAGTTGGCAAAACGCTGGCAAAGGATGAATCGCAGATAGTAATAACTATAAATGCTGACGACGAAGAAGCGGATAGCTTTGCGAGAATGGTCAAAAAGCTGATAGATGTTTATGAAGTTGTTGAAGCGCCAAAAGACTCATGCTATGCTCAGGAGCTTTTGCTGGCTAAATTAGAAGGCGATCCAGATGGGTTGCAAAAGATAGCTGAAAATTATGGCGCGCAGTTGATAAAAAATGGCACACTGATATTAAAGTATGTCGGTGAGCCTGCGAATGTCGAAGAGTTGATAAAAGATCTTTCCCAGTTCAAGATAATACATATATCGAGGACAGGGATAACAGCTGTGGTGAAAGAAGATGGTAAAGATATATTACGATTCGGACGCTGATTTAAACAGCATAAAGAATAAAACCGTAGCTATAATAGGCTACGGAAGCCAGGGAAGAGCTCACGCTTTAAATCTAAAGGATTCAGGGATAAATGTAGTTGTAGGAGTAAGAGAAAATGGTAGATCATGGGAAGCAGCAAAAGCAGATGGATTTAACCCGAAAAACATAGAAGAAGCTTCACGGGTTGGGGATCTTATCGCTGTGCTCATACCTGATACGGAGCATGGTGTAGTTTATGATAAATACATTAAGAACAACTTAAAAGAGGGCAAAACGTTGCTTTTTGCTCACGGTTACAGCATAAGGTTCGGACTGATCAAACCCCCGCGTTATGTTGATGTCGTGATGGTAGCCCCAAAATCCCCGGGTCCAAAACTAAGAGAATCATTCTTGCAGAATTTTGGAGTACCGTCTCTGATAGCTGTTCATCAGGATTATTCCGGCAAAGCAAAAGATACAGCTCTGGCATACGCAAAAGGCTTGGGATCAACCAAAGTCGGTGTACTTGAAACCACTTTTGCGGATGAAACAGAGGAAGACCTGTTCGGCGAACAGGCAGTATTGGTTGGCGGCCTTATGTATCTGATTAAGAACGGGTTTGATGTGCTGGTGGAAAACGGTTATCCGCCAGAACTTGCATATTTTGAAGTATTGCACGAAATGAAACTCATCGTGGACCTTGTCTATTCTTCAGGGCTTACTGGTATGTTAAAAGCAGTAAGTGATACTGCAAAGTACGGAGGTATAACACGGGGTAACATAGTTATAGATGAAAGTGTGAAAAAAAGGATGGAAAAGCTTCTCGCTGAAATTAAGAACGGGAGCTTTGCTCAAGAGTGGACCGGAAATCCCGAGCAGAGCAAACAGAAACTTGAAAAAATGATGAACGATATAGAAAACCTTGAGATTGAGAAAATAGGCAAAAAAATTAGAAAACTAGCTGGATTGGAGAAATGAATAGGAAAGTATACGTTTTTGACACAACTCTAAGGGATGGAGAACAAACTCCGGGTGTTAGCCTGAGTATAGATGATAAATTTGAAATAGCAAAGGCTCTCGATGTCCTTGGGGTAGACATAATCGAGGCTGGCTTTCCTGCAGCTAGCGAAGGAGAATTTAATGCAGTAAAAAGAATTGCAAATGCCGGGCTAAGGGCCAAGGTAGCCGCTCTGGCAAGGTTAAACCCCGGTGATATGGAAACAGCTCTTTCTACGGGTATAAAGAGGATTCACGTGTTTATTGCGACGTCTGACATTCATCTTCAATATAAACTCAAGAAAAGCAGACAGGAAGTTCTTCAGATAATAAAAGAAAACATAGGCTATCTAAAAGATAAAGGTGTTGAGATAGAATATTCCGCTGAGGACGCAACAAGGACAGAAAAGGAGTTTTTGCTTCAGGCTTTCTCAAAAGCTGCAGAAAGCGGGGCTTCCGTTCTTGACATTGCAGATACAGTTGGCATAGCATCTCCCAGCCTGATAAAAGAATTAGTTACAGCTGTAAAAAAAGAGATCCCTGACAAAAGGGTAAGCGTACATGTGCACAACGATCTAGGCCTTGCAACTGCGAACACGCTGGCCGCTATTGAGGCGGGCGCAGATCAATTTCATGGTACTGTTAATGGGATAGGAGAAAGGGCAGGCAACGTTAGCATAGAAGAAGTGGTAGTTGCTCTTAAGGTCCTTTATAATATTGAAACGAGTATAAATCTAGAAAAGATTTACGAAACATCCAAAATCGTAGAAAAACTTACTGGAATAAGGATAGCTAAAAATAAGCCAATAATCGGGGAGAACGCTTTTGGTCATGAAAGCGGTATTCACACTCATGGTATACTGAACAATCCAAGGACTTATGAACCAATAAGCCCTGAAATGGTTGGAAGAAAACGATGGTTTATGGCCGGAAAGCTTTCTGGAAGTCATGGCATAGCTGCGCAGCTTAAAGAAATGGGCATCCAGGTTAACGATCAGCAGCTCCAGGAAATAGTTAAGAAAGTTAAAGCTCTAGGGGATGCAGGTAAGCACGTAACAGATGCTGATCTTTACGCTATAGCAATGTCAATAACCGGAAGCTCACCTCAAAAATACCTGAACCTTAAAGGTATAGTTTCAGTAACAGGCATGAATATTTCTCCTACGACGTCCATAAGAATAAGCTTCAAAGAAAAAGACTTTGAATCTTCCAGCACCGGTATTGGACCGGTTGACGCTTCGCTTAAGGCAATTCAAAAAGCTCTTGAAGGAGTGCTTAAAGTAAACCTGATAGAATACAGTATAGATGCTATAACAGGCGGTTCCGACTCTCTGGCGCAGGTAAGCGTAAAAGTTGAAGATGAAGAAGGTCATATTGCATCTTCTACCGCTACCGGTCCAGATATAGTCATGACGAGCGTAGAAGCAATGATAGATGGTATTAATAAGCTGCTATTAAAAAGGGTATAGTAACAGATGAAATACAGGATAGCCTGGATGAAAGGAGATGGTATAGGACCTGAAATTTCTGATGCTGCAATCAGGGTGCTAACTCTTTTAGGAGATATTTACGGTATAAATTGGGAATTAAATTTTTACGAGATGGGGGATGAAACAAAAAAGAAATATGGTACAGCTTTACCTGAAGAAACGATTGAAGGAATAAAATCGTCAGATCTGGCTATCAAGGGGCCAGTTGGTGAAACAGCATTTGAAAGCATAGTTACGCTGCGCCTTATTTTAGATCTTTACGCCAACATACGTCCAGCAAGAAGCTATAAAGGGGTTCCATCAGTTAAGCCTATAGATGTCGTAATAGTCAGGGAAAATACAGAAGATCTTTACAAAGGAATAGAATTTAAAATAAACGACACAGCAGTAGCGTTGAAAATATTTTCAGAAAAGGGCACAAAAAGAATAGCCAGAATAGCTGCAATGTACGCGCTTAACAGAAAAAAGAAGGTAACCATAGTGCACAAGGCAAACGTAATGCGTATCACGGATGGCTTTTTTAGAGATATCGCGAGACAAGAACTGGAAAAGTTTAGAATTCAAGTTGATGAAAAATACGTCGATGCCATGAGCATGGCACTCATAAGAAACCCTCAAGATTTTGACGTAATTTTAACTCCTAACGTTTATGGGGATATCCTCAGCGATGAGGCTGCTCAGATCGCAGGCGGGTTGGGTTTTGCTGGTTCGGCCAATATAGGAGACAGCTTTAACCTTTTTGAACCGGTTCACGGTTCAGCGCCAGACATAGCAGGTAAAGGCATTGCGAATCCTTATTCTATGTTCAATGTTATTTTAATGGCGCTTGAATATTTATACATTAAGAAAAATGATGTTAACGCACAGAAAGCGAGCGAGGCTCTTGGGAAATCCATAGAATCTTGCATAAGCAAAGGGTTTTTAACGCCAGATGTAGGGGGTAAGTTTAAAACTGGCGATATCACAAACTATCTGGAACAAGAGCTGAAAGCTTATGCCAGATGACATAGAAACGATGAAGAACAGGCTAAAGGAGATTAACGGTGAGCTTGACAAGCTTATGCAGGAAGTAAAAGAACTTAAGGTACAAAGAGAACAAGTAACTTATGAATTATCGAAGATCAAGGTGCCTAACATAAGAGTAAATGAAGAAGAGATAAAAAGGCTTGAAAGCCTTTTGAAAAGGCTTGATGATGAAGTTCAAACAAAGGTTCTTAAGCCCGATGAAGAAAGAAGAATTTTTGAAAGAATCAAAGAAACGGAAAAAAGGTTGAGCGGCTTAAGGTCTGTAAAAAGTTCTCTTGATAAAAGCCAGGAACTTAGAAACAGGCTTAACGAGATAAAGAAAAGGTTAAGTGAACTCCATGAGCTCATAGAGCCGCTTTTAAAAGAAAAAGAAAAGCTAAAGAACGAAATGCAGAAGCAAATAATTCTGGAAAAGTTAAGGAGGTATAAAGAAAAAGAGAAGGAAAAAGGATACAACATAAACTTAAAGTTTGAAAAAATAAACAAAAATGAAGTAAAAGAAGCAATAAAAAAGAAACTTGAAAAAGGCGAACCTGTATCTCTGGAAGAATTGAAGGTGCTTTATGATGAAAGACAGTAAGGTGCTCTCATTTGACCTTTGTGGAACTTTAAACGAATGTCAAGTTTACAACAGTATGTGGTATGAAGTTCTGCCTGAAATGTATGCTGAGTTAAACGGTATAAGCTTTGAGGAGGCAAAAAATGAGCTAATCAAAGCATACAATCAGCTCGGTCCTAATAGGCTCGAATGGTACCTTCCAAGTTACTGGATAAATAAATTCGGTTTAAACTATCAGGAGTTTCTGAAAAAATGCAGAAACATAAAGGTTAGCGTTCCTTCAAATTTAAATAAACTAAAAGGGAAATACAGGCTTATTCTTTCTACCAACGTTTCGAAAGAAGTTCTTGAATTTTCTCTTTTGAACAGCGTTTTTGACTACATTTATTCTTCTGTTGACATGGGATACCCAAAAAAAGATGAAAGGTTCTGGAAAGAAGTAATCAAAAATGAAAACCTGCGACCACACGAACTAATACATTTCGGTGATGATTATGTTTATGACTACCTTATTCCTTCATCTCTTGGTGCTAGAAGCAAGCTTTCAAACGTAAACAATTTGGGTTTTAACGTTTTTTACATGCTGGGAATTAGGCTTTAGACTAATTTTTTTATTATCAAAGGCATATTTATAAAGCCAATCATTTTTGTTGTATATATGCGTCTGAATTCAGCCATACTGGGTTACGGTGCTTACGTTCCGAAGTACAGGATAAGCACAGAAGAAATAGCAAGGATTTGGGTTGGTGAAGGATCTGGTCCTAACAGGATGAAAGCGGTAGCTTCCTACGACGAAGACGCGTTAACAATGGCTTACGAAGCAGCTTCGATAGCTCTAAAAATGGCAAACTATCCTGAGATAGAGGCTATACTGGTTGGATCTGAATCAAAGCCATATGCTGTAAAACCAATGGGTTCTGTTTTGAGCGACATTCTCGGCTTTAACAAGATACTGGGCGTTGACCTTGAGTTTGCATGTAAAGGTGGTACAGAAGCGGTTCAGATGATAAGCGGCATGATAACATCAGGAGTCATAAAACACGGTCTTGCGATAGGATCTGATACCGCACAGGGTAGACCATCTGATGATCTGGAATATACAGCGGCTAGCGGTGCAGGTGCAGTAGTGCTAGGCCAGCCAAACGGTAAAGAAATAGCTAAGATAACTCATTCAGTAACTTTTGTTACAGATACTCCGGACTTTTGGAGAAGGCCAAAAGAGCATTATCCGATGCATCTTGGAAGGTTCACCGGCGAACCGGCATACTTTACCCATATCATGTCAAGCGTTAAACTCTTGTTTGAAGAAACAGGGTATAAGCCATCAGACTTTAATTATGCAATATTCCATCAACCAAATCCAAAGTTTCCAGTAGAAGTAGGTAAAAGACTCGGGTTCAAGGATGAACAGTTGAAACCAGGACTGCTTAATGACGAGCTGGGTAATTCTTATTCCGCAAACACGCTGGTGGCTCTGAGCGTCGTACTCGACGTTTCAAAACCAGGAGACAAGATTCTTTTATCAAGTTTCGGCAGCGGCGCTGGAAGCGACACTTTTGTAATAGAGGTTGTATCAAAAGCAGACGATGACGATTATATACCTTTGCGCGAAAAGTTAAAGAATTATGTGGAGATTGATTACGCGACTTATTCAAAGTGGAGGAATAAAATAATAAGGTGATAAAGATGTCAAAAGTATATATAAAATCTGTAGGTGTAGTACCTGTAGGGGAACACTGGAACAAATCACTTACAGACCTTATGGTTGAGGCTTCGCTTAACGCCTTAAAAAATGCAGGAAACGTGAAGATAGACAGAATAGTTGTGGGAAACATGATGTCCGGTTACTTAAATAATCAGGAACATCTGGGGGCGCTTTTAGCAAGCGCGCTGGGAATGAAAGGTACTGACGCTCTAAAAGTGGAAGCCGCATGCGGGTCAGGCGGTATGGCGGTTCATGAAGGTTATGTTTCGGTAAAATCAGGTGAATTTGAAAATGTACTTGTGGTTGGAGTTGAGAAGATGAAAGATACAGATACATCAGTTTTGACTAAGGCTTTGGCTATGGCGGAAAGCGCAGAGTTTACTCAAGTGGTTGGAGCATCTTTTATATCCCTTAATGCTTTGTTGATGAAGATGTACATGAACAGGTACAACGTTCAGGAAGAGTATTTGGACAACTTCCCGGTGATAGCACACAAAAATGCAGTTACTGCGCCGCACGCACAGTTCAGGAAAGCCTTTACTCTTGAAGACGTAAAACGGTCTCCTTATCTTGCTGAACCCATAAGGCTTTTGAGCAGCGCCCCTTCGAGCGATGGCGCGGCAGCTGTTGTGTTGAGCTCGAAACCTTCAGATGTGGAGATTCTAGCCTCAGAAGTTTCTACCAATGAGCTGATACTGTCGCAGAGGGAAAACCCTCTCAGGTTTGAAGCTACAGAAAAGGCTTTCAAAAAAGCTGTAGAAAAATCCAGTATAGATCCCGCTAAAGTAGATTTTCTTGAAATTCACGATGCTTTCCCGATTGTAGCGGCATTAAGCCTGGAAGCTATGGGATATTCAGAGGAAGGCAAAGCCGGTTATGATGCGGCAAAAGGTAAATACAATTTTGAAGGGGACCTGCCTATACTGACTTTTGGAGGGCTTAAAGCGAGAGGCCACCCAGTAGGTGGTACGGGAGCATACCAAGTTGCTGAAGCTTATATGCAGCTTTCGGGAACTGCAGGCAAAAATCAGGTACAGGGAGCAAAGGTTGGAATTACGCAAAACGTTGGTGGAGTAGATACAACTTCTGTAGTTCATGTCATGAGGAGGGTGAGCTAAGGTGATACCCATAGCTTATTGGAGAAACAGAAAACTTTATACAAGGCTTATTGGTAGCAGGTGCAAAAAATGCGGTGCTGAATACTATCCGCCAGTAAAGGTTTGTAAAAAATGTGGATCAGCTGAAATAGAAGAAAAAGAGATGCCAAAGACCGGAACGATAGTTTCTTTTACAAAACTTACTGAGCCTCCTGTGGACTTTAAAGATTATGCGCCGGTATATCTTGCCATGATAAGGCTGGATAACGGAATACTGGTTTTGGGACAGCTGGCAGATGCAGAAAGCGAAGAAATAAAGATAGGAGCTAAAGTTACGGCTACGATCAGAAAATGGACAGAAGACGGACAAAGCGGGATAATTTATTACGGCTATAAATTTAAAATAATCTAAAAAGTTTATTTGCACTTTCCGTTATTTTTTGCTTCAGATAGTTCATCCAGGCTTATTATGTATTCTGCATGGCTCCAGACAAGAGGAGATACAGAAATCGGCCCTCCATCGTATGGATTTATCTGTTCTGAAAGCACCCCAGATCTTTGGCTGTGATCTAAAACCCACTTTATAAGAGAAAGCGCTTTTTCACAGTCCCCAGTAGCTATATAATATCTTGATGACCAAAGCGTTGTTATTATCCATGGGTTACCGGGTATTTCTTTGTCGTCCTTGATTCTTTGATACATATCACCTTCATATCTTGCGAGCCCGCCTGTATTTTTAACCCACAACCGGTTCATTATTACGTCCATGTTGGCCTTTACCTTTGGGTCTGCTGGATCTTTCATTCCAAACAGAAAAAGGGCCATGTTTTGCGAATCAACCGTAAAATCAGGCCTTCCGTTTATTATTGCCCTTGCATAGTATCCTTTTTCAGGTGAATAGAAATGTGTTTCATAGGCTGAAGCCATTTTATTTGCGACGCTAAGGTATCTTTCAGAAACGTCATCTTCTTTAAAAACGTTTGCAAATTTTGAAGCCGCCACAAGAGCTGCATATACTGTAGAAACCGTATATGTATGAATACCAAACCGTTCTTCCCAAAGGTCATAGGATTCTTTTGGAAGCCCATCTTCGTTAACAAACGAAGCCATAAAGTCTGCAGCTTTTTTAATTAGTTTCTCATACAACGGGAAGAAATATTCAACGTCCAGCGATTTAAGATAATACTGCCATAGCGACCAGATCACAAGTGCAGTTTCATCTTCCTGAATTGGTATTATCGGCTTTCCTCCTATTATCCTTGGTATCCAGCTGCTTGCCATGTTACCGTCTGGCAAGTATTTGTGGTGAAAATACCCGCTATCGGTAACAGTTGAAAGAGCGAATTCAAAGAACTTTCTAGCAGCGCTAAAATGATATGTTTTTGTTAAAGCATAAGTAGCTAACGCTGCATCTCTGGGCCAGACATAATAATAACCATCTTTACTTTTTTTAAGAATATCGCTGTCTGAAGATGCCATAATAGCTCCTTTGTTGTTCATGTGAATTTTTATGATAAATTGTGATTTTCTGAATAAAGAAAGCATATCCTGTGTAGCCTGAATGTTTCTCTTTTCGTTCCAAACCGTCCAGTAATTTTTTGTTCTTTTATACATATCATTTAGAGCATTAAAGGAAAGCCTTCTCCTGATGGACTGAAGAGAATCAAGGTCTTCCTGTGCTATTATAAAGTAATACATTACCTTTGTTTCTTCAGGCAATAAAAACATAGTATGTCCTATTACAGAATCTACAGAACCTATAGCTACAGCATTAAACGACAGTTTCCCATCTTCAGCATCCTTCCAAGTCCCTTCATAACCGTCAAACCCCTTGATTCCAACTGCGTACTGATCAATGCTGTTTCCGTACTGATCAAGAGTTGACACTAAAAAAAGCCTTTTGTTCTTGTAATGAATTATAGAATTTAAATGCGGTTCATAAAAAGCAGTATCACCTATGTCGTTTCCGTATATATAAAAATCCTGATGGAAGAACAGTTTTATCTCCAGTGAAGCGTTACCTTTGTTTGTTATGGTAATCTTTTTTGAATAAACATCATCGTAAATATCCACAAAATCATTGTTTACTATTTCCAGTGGATTTATGGATAATTTAACTTCAGTTACCATAGTATCATCTAAATAATCCATGTTAGTTATGATATCATGCGTTATCCACTTAAACCCCCCATCTACAGCTAAACCAAACCTAAACGGATGTCCAACTGCATGATTTTCAGCCTGATCGTGAGCGTAGTAAAGATCTACTATTCTGTAGTCTTTATCAAAGCTTAACAGAAGTCTATTGTTACCTATTGGTAGAAAACGAACCATATAGCAGTTTATAGATTACATTACTTTAAAACTCTTATTGTTGGTTAAGTTGTGTGCAGGTAAAAATGTTTTAACATCTAGATAAAATTTTCATAAAAACAAATAAGCGTGCACCATAAACAGCATTATCGTGTTAAAATATAACGAATGGTTAATAACTAACAAAAAAGGTAGTTACGCTTCGTCATCATCAACATTTGCAAACCTCAGAACTTATCACGGGCTTTGTGTTAAAAGGGATCAGAATAATTATGAAGGAAAAGTTTTACTTTCAAAGCTTTATGAAGAATTTGAAATAAATGGTAAAAGCTACAGCATTGATACCAATTATTATTTAGACACCATACATCCAGAAGGGTTTAAGCATTTGATAGATTTTAACCACGATCAATTTCCATGGTTTGAATTTGACGTAGCTGATTCTTTAATAACCAAATCGCTTGTCATTGACCCGGATAAAGACTGGCTTGTGATCAGGTATGAATTTATAGGCCGGTTGCCCGATAAGATTTACTTGCATCCTCTTTTTGCTTTTAGAAGCTTTCACTTAGCTTTGAGGAAGAGAGAAATAAACATGAAAACATTTCAATCAGAAAACGGATACAGCTTTAGGATAGGAGATGATTTTGTTACTATCTATGTCAAAGGTAATTTTATAAAAGATAGCACATGGTTCTATAATTTTCTTTATCCGATAGATAAGGAAAGAGGTTCAAATTGCGTTGAGGACCTTTATCACGAAGGATATTTTGTTATAAAGCCCATAGAGAATTTTCTTGAAGTAAAAATATCATGCGAAGAAGCAGAGCCTCAAAATTTTGAAGTTATAAAAAGAAGGATGTTATCGAACAGGTCTTCTTTTAAAGGCGAACTTAACGGCGTTGCAAAGGCTTCAACGTCTTTTTTGCTGTACGATGATGTAATAGCTGGGTTTTACTGGTTCGGACCATGGACAAGAGACACGATGATCTCTTTACCGGGTCTGCTGCTCGTTACAAAAAGGTTCAAAATCGCTAAAAACATACTAGAAAAATATTCAAGGCTTGCAGAAAAAGGAATATTACCTGTATCATTGGTTGATCCTAACAACATAGCTTCAGCCGATTCTTCCTTATGGTTTATTTATGCCCTTTACAAATATTATATCTACACTGGTGACAAAAATACATTAAAAAAGTTATTACCTTCAGCAGTTTCTGTTTTGAATGCTTACATAAAAGGCAATGATTTTTTCGAAATTAAAGGTTCTTTAATCTACGTTAAAAAGCCTCAATTGACCTGGATGGATGCAAGAACAGGCAATACCATCTTTACACCCAGGACCGGTATACCGGTTGAAGTCAATGCCCTCTGGTACAATGCGTTAGCAACTTTAGACTATTTTTCTAAAGAGTTAAGTATTAACATGCCTGAGTACGTCAAAACGCTTCAACAAAAGGTTAAAGAAGAGTTCATTCAGAAATTTGTTCGCGGAAATAAAGTTTTGGATACTGTCGAACCAGAAGATGAT
The DNA here is from genome assembly GCA_023256355.1 of Nitrososphaerales archaeon. Lineage (GTDB taxonomy): Archaea > Thermoproteota > Nitrososphaeria > Conexivisphaerales > UBA164 > CAYFFZ01. The sequence goes on from JAGDXJ010000038.1 coordinate 17,160, forward strand.
AGTTTGAGGCCTAATTTTATAATTGCCTTTTCTTTGCCTTTTCCTGTTTTGGACAATTTTTCGGACTATAAAAAAGTGGTGGACGACAAGCTGTTAACTCCTTTCGGTCTTAGATCTCTTTCCCCTGATGATCCAAATTATATCGGAAAGTATGAAGGCGATCGATACCAGAGAGATCGCGCATACCATAACGGTTCTGTATGGCCATGGTTAGCTGGTCCTTATATAACAGCGTCGGTTAGAAGTGAAAACGAGAAAGAGACCTTGTACGAATATTTTAAACCGCTGATTAAAATGAAAATGATCCCAGAAATATTTGATGGAAATGAACCTCATATACCTCGTGGCTGTATAATGCAAGCATGGAGTTATGGCGAGATTTTAAGGGCATATGCTGAAGACCTTACTTAAAGCAAAAACGTTATTTTATGGGCACAGACCTAGAAAGATATGTTTTTAATATCAAATCTGAAAGAATAAGTCCCTTCATATTCAGTTTTAACAGCAAAAAGGCTTCCCCCAAGGTCATCCGGTGAATCTGCAGAGGTTATGAACAAGGTCTTAAGGTCTTTGTCCCCAAAATTGCACGAAGATGTATTTTTTGCTGGGACTTTTATTTCAATCAGTTTTTTATTTTCATCTGGATTCCAGCGAATTACCTTACCCCCTCCCCACATAGCTACCCAAAGCATGCCTTCTTTATCAATTGTCATGCCATCAGGAACGCCTTCTTCATTTTTTAAATCAGCAGCAACTCCTGCATATTTTAGGTTCATCATTCTGTCATATTCATACGTCGTTACCTTTTTTGTCGGTGAATCTATAATGTAAAAAACTTTCTTTTTTGTGTTCCATGCGAGGCCGTTTGAAATTGTCATTTTTTCCAAAATTTTTTTGAAATTCTTACCGTTAAAAGAATAAAGAGATCCAATCGGTCTTTTTTGATCAAGATCCATTGTGCCAATAATTATTAAACCATCGGGGCTAACTTTTCCGTCGTTAAACCTTGTATTAATGTTGTTTTCTACTTCTGCTAATTTTTTTACCTCTTTACCGTTATCTATAAGATAGAGCGAATGACCAGCGCTAGCAATTATTTCTTCTTTATTTGTTAAAAAAACGGCTGACACCATTTCCGGCATATCGATGTGCGTTATTTCTTCTCCAAAAGTCCTTGATGTATAAATTTTTTTGTCCTCTATGTCAACCCAGTAAATCAAATCTTTTATCTCGTCGTATATAGGACCTTCCCCTAGCTTGTTTATCTTTCTGTAAATTGTCTTTACTTCCAATTCGTTTATTTTTAAGCTTTAACGTAGATTTAAGCTTTAAAAACAATTAAATAAAATTAAATTAATAACACGTTTATACCAGAATTATAATTATAAAGTCATGAGCAAAATACAGAAAATAGAACCCATAGTTTTAGGAGAAAAAAGCGGTCCAGCTACATGGGCTTCATTGATGATACTTGTGCGCGTTGAAACTTCTGATGGTATGGTAGGTTATGGTGAAGCTGTGCCAACCCTGAGGATTGGTCCAGTTGTTGAATCGATCAGAGAAGTTTCGAAAGTTTATGTTGGGAAAGATCCGTTTGAAATTGAAGCTAATATGAAGGAATGGGAGAAACATGATTTTTACCTTCACAGCTCCTTTGAGTCAACTACGGCGCTAAGCTCTGTCGATATTGCCTTGCATGATATATTAGGTAAATACCTAAAGGAACCAGTTTACAAGCTACTGGGGGGCAAAGTTAGGGACAAGATTCCTGTTTACGCAAATGGATGGTACAGCAACTGCAAAACCCCGGATGATTTTTCAGCTAAGGCTAAAGATACAGTGAACAAGGGCTATAAAGGGCTTAAGTTTGATCCATTCGGAGGAGAATGGGATTCTATTTCCGATGAAGCTCTCAAGAAAGCATCTGAAATCGTAAAAAGCATAAGAGAAGCTGTGGGAGACCATGTTTATCTTATGATCGAGCATCACGGCAGGTTTAATCCAGATGCCGCTGTAAAAATAGCAAATGAACTTTCACAGTATGATCCGCTTTTTATGGAAGAGCCTGTTCATCCATGGAATATGATGGGTTTAAGGGATTATAGAGCTAAATCATCAGTTAGAGTCGCGCTTGGAGAAAGAATAATATCAAAAGAACAGGCTCTTGAATATATATCTGAGGACCTTGTTGATGTGCTGCAGCCAGATATATGTAACATCGGTGGCTTTACAGAATTAAAGAAGCTTTCTGCGTTAACAGAAGCTTATGGAGTGCTATTGGCGCCTCACAACGCATTCGGTCCTGTTCAAAACGCGGCAACAATTCAGTTTGATGCATGGGTTCCCGGTCTTTTAATTCAAGAATCTTTCTATGATTATTTTCCTGAGTGGAAAAGAAATCTTGTAAAAAACATGACGCCGGTAGTCAACGGATACTATGAGGTTAAAGATGGTCCAGGTCTTTCCTTAGAAATTGATGAAAGTGTTCTAGAAAGCTACAGGACAACTGGAGAAGAAGAGTTTAACCCAAATGAACCTGTATGGGTAGTCAGAGGGACGTGGTTAACTAGGACCATCTGATTATTCTTTTTATTTCTCCTTTTCCATCACCATTAAGTGCTTCTACACTTTTTTCAGGAACGTCTTCATCAGTAATTATTTCTTCTAAAAGGTTTCCATAAATCTCCTTCCACATAGAAAGATAGTTTAACGCTTCGACATAATGTTGTTTTGCTCCGTCTACAGTTCCGAAAACAGTTATGTTTTTTTCAACTGCTTCAGTCAACATTTCTCCGGTTATGTTTATGTTTCCCGCTAATGTTGTCCCAAATAATATCTCTACTCCGTTATATTTGAGTGCCTGAAGTCCCTTTCCAACTATTTCTGGCCTACCGGTTGTGTCCACAAAGATGTCAGATATCAAGCTTTTTACATCGATTTTAATCGCATCTTCCTGAATAAAATCCGCGCCAATCCTTTTGCATATGTTTGAAGCAACACCTTCTTTATCGCTCCTCGATATCAAGGTAACTTGAAACCCGTGAGTAATGAAGAGCATAGAAAAGAGAATTCCTATAGGACCTGCACCTATTATGGTTACTTTTTTGCACCAGTATGAACCGTCTGAACATGTTTTTACAGACCTGTTAGAAACGGTTTGATAAACTTCGTATGCTTTTACCAGATTTTTTAAAGGTTCGGTCAAAACGGCTAGCTTGCCCAGATTTTTATCTTTTACCTTTACGAGGTATTCTTCTTCATCTATAAAATATTCTCTCATAAACCCATCTTTGCCTCTTATTCCCGCTTCTACAAAATCTCCATCTTCACAGTTATCCTGCCTTCCTATTTTACACTGGATGCATTTTCCAGGCCTCCTAACAATAGGAACAACTAGATCTCCAGGTTTTAAGGACTTAACTTTTTCACCTGTATCCATAACCTGTGCAAGCCCTTCATGACCCAGCACCAGTAAGTCTTTGTCAGCTTCAGGTCTTGCGAAATTAAGTAGCCCATTTATTATGCCCCTGTCAGTTCCGCAGATCCCCGTATAAAGGGTCTTTAAAAGAACCTGTTCGTTTACTGGTTTGTCAGGAGGCATAACTTCTGTCAGAAAGGCGCCTTTTTGTCCTATCTTTACTGCAATGCCCTTCATATTTATACAACCTCATCAAGAAGTTTTTCCTGTGACTCTTCTAAATCGTTTAATGGGAAAGGCATGTAATTTTTTGGATTGGCTTCTTTTAACACTTTTTTTCTAAAAAGATAATAATACGGCTTTGGAAACTCATAAAGCGCCAAATTTTTCATGATTTTGACAATTTCTCCGTGTGCGTCAACCGACCTTTCGTCATAAACTTTAACTATTTTATCTGAAAAATTGGATGTTCCACATACGCCCCCTGCGGCCCCTACACTAACTGATGGGAGCAAAAGATCATCCTGTCCCTGATATACGTAAAAGTCTTTTGGCAGTTCATTTAAAAACATTTGAAAAGTTCTTAGATCACCAGAACTGTCCTTTAGCCCTTTAACGTTGCTGTTTTCTCTTATCAGCTTTGTCAACGTTTCAGGAATTATTGCATTGCCAGTAAATTGAGGTATGTTGTATATAATTATTGGCATATCGATCTTCGATACCCTATTTAGGTAGGAAAGTATGGTTTCCTGGCTTATTTTAAAATAGAACGGCACAACTACAACAGCAGCATCATAACCCAGATCTTTTGATGTCTTGATCATCTTCAAGGTTTCTTCAAAATTGTTTCTGCTTACCCCTGCGTAGGCCGCAATCCCTGAAGGCTTACGTTTGATCGTCGCTTCAAGCATCGTTTTATGTTTATCAAAGCTAAAGAAGGCAAAAAGCCCAGTAGAACCCATCGGGAATATGCCTTTTACTCCAATATTTTTTAAAAATGTTAAGAGTGAATCAAGATCTTCTACGTTTATATCGCCGTTTCTTACAGGAGTTATCATTGGTGTGATGATACCTTTTACCAAGCTCATAACACACAATTGTTTTTTAACAGATTTACACGTTTCTAAACAAACAAAAAATGATTACTTTAAACAATCTTTAATTCCTTTTAGAATCAAGTACATCGCTACAGCTCCTGGATCTAAATGCCCCCTGCTGTTTTCTCCATAGTAGCTTGCCCTTCCGATGGTTGCGACCATATTTTTTGTTGAGTTCATACCTTCTTCAGCCGCTTTTAAGGCTCTGTTTAAAACGGTTTCTACCTGTCCTTTTTCTTCTAGGTTTTCAGTAAAAGGATAGAGCACATCCAAAAAAGTTTTTTGTCCTCTTTTAGCGCCTCCCAGTTCTTCGACAGTTTTTATTGCTTCTTCAAACATTCGTTTAAGCTCATTTATCGTTAACTCTTTTTTTCCTTTTGATATCCTTCCCATAGCTACCAGCATAGAGCCAAAAAGCGTTCCAAATGTTCCAGAAGCTTCTTCCATTATGGTCTTTCCTGCTTCATCCAAAAGTTTCCATATCTCGTTAGAATTTAAGTCTTTATCTAGGGCTCTAAAGCCTCTGCTTATGTTCACACCAAAATCAGAGTCTCCAATTTCCGAATCCAGGTCAGTAAGCAGCCTTTCATTTTTCTGGATTTCCGTGGAAGCATGCTTTAGAAAACATCTGAAGAATTCTGCATCAAAATTCATCAAGACATCACCGTACTGGCCATAGGAATGGTCTTTACCACAGGCGTAAGAGCCGGCGCAGAAAACAATCTTTTCATTTCTTCATCAACTTTCAAAATTGCAACTCTGGTGCCCTGCATTTCTATAGATGTTAAAAACTCTCCTACCCAGCTTGCATACGTTTTAAGTCCCAAGCCATTAAGGTAATTCATTACGTCTCTGTAAAAAACAAGTTTTTCCATGTAGGGTGTTCCCCCTGTCCCCTGTACAACTGCTATTATTTCATCTCCTTTTTTTACATTCAAATCTTCAACAAGCTTATCGACCATAATTTTTGCCAGCTCCGCAGAAGGAACATACTTTATCCTCTGTACACCGGGTTCTCCATGGATGCCTATACCAAATTCTATTTCGTCTTCTTTAAGTTCAAAAGAATACTTTCCAGCCGCTGGAACGCTGCAGGGTGTCAGAGCCACCCCTATATCTCTACCATTATCTATTACCTTCTGGGCTATCCGTTTAACTTCTGCTATTTCCATACCTTCTTCAGCAGCGGCTCCAGCGATCTTGTGTGCAAGAACAGTAATCGTTGTGCCCCTTCTCATTTGTTTATCTTTAAGGGCAACATCATCATTAGATATAACGAGTTCTGTTTTTATACTATCATCCTCAGCCAGCTTCATAGCTGCCTTAAAATTTATCTTATCACCTGTATAATTCATTATTACAGAAAGAACGCCTTTTTCCGTTGCAACCGTTTTCATTGCCTGATAAATCTGCATAGTTGAAGGGGATGTAAAGACAGCACCCGCTATCGCAGCGTCCAACATCCCGTAACCTACAAAGCCGCCATAAGCTGGTTCATGCCCGCTGCCCCCTCCTGTAATTATAGCCACCTTGTCTTTTTTCCTGTATTTTCTGTATATGTTATTGTACTTTGGATCTAGTTCTATAAGTTCTGGGAAAGCCATGACCAAGCCTTCAAGCATTTCACGCACTTCTTCTCCAGGTTTGTTCAAAATCTTTTTTATCATAGTCATACTATGATCAAGCTAGGTATTATTTTTTTATGTAAAAAAGAACATGTAAGAACCGGAATCCTTTTTTTATTTATAAAAAAGCAAATTCAAAAAAGCTTAAATAAACTATCATAATAAGCTTCATTATGGATTTAGGGTTTCTTAAATTCAGGTTATCAATGTATTTAACATTGGTTCTTATTGTAGGCTTTACAGCGCTCTTTATCGGCTTCATTTTGTCTTTAGCGGGAATAACCAACATTTTTATCATAACGGGTTTTGTTGCAATCATCAACATAGTAGAGTGGCTTTATGGACCAAAGCTCATTGACCTGATCTATCATGTCAGGGAGGCAAAACCTGGGGAATTGCAGGAAGTTCGCGACGCTATACACAGGATTTCAGAGAGAGCTGGAATTAAAGAGCCTAAACTCATGATAGCTGATATAGATATGCCCAATGCTTTTGCATACGGTTCTCCAGTAACAGGTAACAGAGTAGCTGTAACAAGAGGTCTTTTAAGAATACTAAATACACAGGAAATAGAAGCTGTCTTGGGTCATGAACTGGGTCATATAAGGCACAGGGACGTACAGGTTATGCTTTTTGTTTCTGTTCTGCCAGCAATTCTTTACTATATAGCTTATACGTTTATGCTGAGCTCTTTCTTCGATGAAAGAGGAAACGCCAGCGTTCTGGCCATAATCGGATTCTTATCCTTTATAGGATATTTTATACTTAACCTGTTCGTTCTAGCCTTCAGTAGGAGCCGGGAAACCTATGCAGATATACACGCCACTCAAGTCGTGGATGACGGAGCTAAAAAGCTGAGGGGAGCGTTGGCTAAGCTTTACATTTATTCTTATGTGGTTCATAACAGGAAACCAAAAGAAGCAAAAGTTACATCTACAACTAGAGCTCTTTTCATAATAGATCCATCTTCGTTAAACCCGGATGACCTGAAAAATCTTTCAATGGAAGAAGCTATAGAATACGTTTCATCCAGAAAGATGAGTACATTGGAAAAGATTGAAGAATTATTCTCAACTCATCCGAACATAATAAAGAGATTGAATCTTTTAAAGAAATTGGAGAATTAGAATGAAAGAAAAAGATAAGCAGATAATCTGGTTAGATTATTTTGACTCTAGTTTAAGCAAAAGCAACGGAAGAAAAGTACCTAAATCTTTAGCCTTATCTACTCCAAGGCCTGAAAGCATAGAAGAAGGTTTAAAGAGGCTGGGATTAAAATATGAAGTTCATCAAGCCAGGCACCCTAAGAGACACTGGAAGCTAACATACTATTTTCAGGTCGAGAAGAAGATGAAGAAGCAACAGCTCTTGAGAAAATTATCAGAAACCGTTAAAGGTATTAAGACTTTTTCTCATTAAGCCACCAGTTAAGGTACTCCTTTTTTGTATCAAGTTTTTGTTTTAATCTTTTTTTATCGGAAAGTTCAATAAGCTGTTGCTTTGATACATACAGTCCACACTTTTTACATACATACATTTTAGTAGAGATTTCATAAAAAAGGGGTCCGCCGCATTCAGGACATGTATAATCCATGTAAAAGGGTGTTATACCATCTTATTTTAATTTTTTCCCAAAACTTATGAAATATATTAAAGGGATAAATAGGTTAAAAAAAGCTACGTAAATAATTATTTTCAAATTTTTTATGCATTAAAATACTTAAAGATGAATCATCTTTACTGCTGATTATAAAAATCCGTTTAATGTTAATTAAAACAGCGCAAAACTTTAAAATCCTTGTACAAACTAACTATGAGTATGAATAAACAGCTGTTGAACTCGTTTAAGATTAACGATAAGGTCAAGACTGACCTAAACGTTGAAGGGACAGTAGTAAATTACGTGGAAATTCAGGGGAAAATATACATAAAGATTAAGTGGAAAAACGGAACATTTGGGGTTTATGGTCCAGAAGAAGTTAAAAGGTACAACATAAAAAAGGTGGCGTAGCTTAGAATTTGAGCGGAAGCCCGTTTAATCTACTTTTTGGTTATACGCCTAACTCCCCAATTCAGTTTATAATTTATATGATTATAATCTGGGTCCCATATATCATCCTTATTGTTTATGGCCAAAGGTTACAAAGTTATGCTATAATTGCTGATATTAACAGGTATCTTACCAAATTAAAATACGACGCGGATCAATCAAGGTCAAACCTGATGTCTTACCTCCAAAGAAAAGGGGTATCTGGAGATGGTCAGAAAGTTATTGAAAATATGATTGAAATACAAACTATATTCCCTGTTAATTTAGATCCTGTAGGAATAGTTAAAAAAATGGAACACATAATAAGGGTGCAGGATGAAACAATAAAATACAGGATAAAAGAAATAATGAAAAATGCCAACGAAATAGAGAGGACTGCGGTGTTAAACATGCTCGAAATAGCATCAGCTTTGGATTACGTCTATAAAGTTGTAAGACACTTTTACCTCATAGGTAAAAAATTTCCGGACAACATCTACCTTTTAGCTCAGTTACAGATGATACTCCCAAGCATAGTCAAGCAGGCCGACGCTTATCTCTCAGCTATGAACGCTCTTGAAAAATCTCTTCCCTTGGGGGATGCTATAGGTCCTATGGTTGTAGCAGAATGGTTAAGAGATAATTCTAAGGTTGATTTGGATGAGGAAACAGTTTATGGAGAAACAACTATAAACAACAGAAGAGTTGCCATCATAAAAGCAAAAGGGCCAATGGCTAACGTAGGCAATCCTGATAAGGCCCTGCAGCTTCTTTTAGACGGTCCGTTTAAAGATGCTTCTGCAATAGTAATGATAGATGCAGCGCTAAAGCTGGAAGGAGAGCAGTCAGGGGATGTTGCAGTTGGCATAGGAGCTGCTATAGGAGGTATTGGAACTGAAAAGTTTAACATCGAAAAAATAGCTGCCGAAAAGAAGATACCTCTATATGCGGTTATAATAAAAGAATCCTTGTTTGAAGCTATAGCTGTAATGACCAGAGATATAGCTGAAGCTGCAAAAAAGGCAAGAGAAGCTGTTACTGACGTCATCAACAAAAACGTTCCAGAAGGCGGTTCAGCGATAATAATAGGAGTTGGAAATACTCTAGGTGTTGCTCAATGATGAAACAAAAAACGCCTCAGGTGAAGTATTTTAGCGTAGAGGAGTGTCCTAAATGCGGATACAAGATAAAAAGAGAGTTTAAAGAAGGTGATTATGTATTAAAACAGTCAGGGCTTTGCCCTCGAGATAACACGCCAATGATAATAAGCATGATTTATGCCGAAGAGCAGAAAACAAAGTAAGAAATTCTAACTAACTGTCAAAAATTTTGGTTTGCAGCTTTTTCTAGCTTTAGCAAGAGCATAAAATATGATTTGGTAAAATCCAACGGGTAAAGTTCATACAATCCATCTTTAGCTTAAAGCTAAGGCGATTCCGCAATAAACATTAACATCATAACCAAGATTGTCACCCTCACAAAGTTAAAAGTTTATAAAACAAAAAAATCAAACATTTACAAATGAAAATTGCAATTTTAGGCGGAACAGGCGATCTTGGGAAAGGCCTCGCTCTAAGGCTTGCTAAGATGAACGAAGTAATAATTGGCTCTCGTGAAAAGGAAAAAGCAGAAAAAATAGCTGAGGAATATAAAAAAGAAGCAGAGAAGTATGACCTAAATCTTAAGTTTATTGGGCTAACAAATCAGGAGGCAGTTGAAAGTTCAGACAAAATAATTATAAGTGTGCCTCATGAAGTTCTACCTCAGTTTTTGATTACATTGAAGAATTATGAAGGTAAACTCTTTATATCTCCAATAGTACCCATGACAAAGACGAAATTCGGCTTTTCATATGAACCTTTTAGAATAGGAGATAAAGAAGTGTCTGCCGCAGAACTCATAAGGTCAACTCTTCAGGGAGCGAGAGTTGTTTCCGCTTTTCATACTGTGCCAGCAATGAAGCTTTCTGACCTTAACGCTAAGTTAAATTACGATGTGCTTGTAGCAGCTGAAGATCGAGCAACTTTTGCTGATGCTGCTGAAATCATTTCAAGCATTGAAGGACTCAATCCTCTTTATGCGGGTAAACTCTACGTTTCAAAGTATCTTGAGTCATTAACGCCTCTTCTGTTAAACATAGCTCTGAACAATGGTCTTCATGCTCCGAGCTTAAAGATAGTTTAAAATGAGCATAGGTTTAGCTTTAAGGCCTGAGGTCTTTAAGCCGGTAGAAATTTTAAGAATATCAGAAAACATACTTTCTGAATATTTTTTTATTCCAGACGTTTCAAAGGATCTCGACCCGATACAGCTCTCTTTTTCTATACTGTTAAAAAACAAAGAAACGATGGCCGGGCCAGGTGTTATCAGGATAAACGAGTTGCAGCTTAACGAACTCATAAGACAGATAAAAACAATCAATGAAATAGTAGAAAACAGATTCTTCCTGGGAGTTGGGCTGGGTTCTGTAAGAGAAGACGTTTCCCAGGCAATTTTTAGTATGAGAGAAAAAATTTTAAAAATTAAGCAAGAAACAAACATCAAAATTATGGTTGCAACTTTAAGGGAAGGTTTGGCAAAAAGAGTTAGGGATATAAGCGACGGAATTATACTCAACTTTTCAACGTTTGAACATGCAAGAAGGGTTTCGTCAGTTTTTAAAAACGAAAACAGAAAAGTCATTTCTTATTTTAAAATCTTTATTGCGCAAACGCAAGATGCGGCCATCCATTTGGCAGTCAGTGAGTTGCAAAAATATGCCTCTTTTCCTCAGTATTATGAGCTATTTAAAAAGGAGGGTGTTATAGAAGATATCACAGCGCTGTATTCAAAGAGAGAAGAAGCGATCAGAAACCTTCAGGCTAAAGGAGTAATAGCTATAAATCCTTCGCCCGATTTTATCAAAAACGTTTCAGACGTTTTTTATAAGAATGGTATAGATGTGCTCGCGCTTTATCCTTATTTTTCGCCAGCATACACTTATGATAAAAGATTTGCTTTTTTAAAAGAAGTATTTTCATGAAATTTCTAAAAATTAAGTTAATAAAAGGAATATGTTTAAAAACCCTGAATGTTTAATCATTTTGAACGATATTTGAAATTTCCAATATGTACTTTTGATGCAAAAGTTGGAGTATTATGTCCGAAGTGTGAGGAGAGATTAAGAAACGGAGAGATAACAGAAGCTGACGTTAAAGTATCTTTTATTCTTGCTAAACTTGCAAATCAGCTTCCGGCTCTTGATAAATTAACGCTTAAGAGAGCCTACAAAGTAGGCGATGATTATGTTCTTTTATTCAATCAAGGGGAGGCAAAGATTGTTTTAAGCAACAAACAAATAATCACAAAACTGAGGGAAGCGCTGGGCAATGTTTGGATTACAGAACAGACTTCAGATACAAGACAGTTTTTAGAAAATTTGATGTATCCAATTAGGCTTTTGACAATAAACATAGTGTGGCTGCCCGATGGTTCAAGGCATATCAAGGCAATAATAGCTGGTCAAGAAACATATAATTTACCCGTTGATTTAAATAAAGTTAAAGAAATAACAAAAATTATAACGGGGGACGAGATAGTATTTGAGTTTGAAAAAGGAAGGTTCACCAAAAAGAGTTCAGTCGCTAGAGCTAGGTAAAAACGAAGGAAAGTACGTGGAGCTTCACGGATGGGTACACGATATAAGAATCCTTGGTAAATTAACGTTTTTAATAATTGGCGATCCTTACGGTTATTATCAGGCAGTACTAAAAGGCGAATTAGCACAAAAAGGTTCTTCAATATCAAGACAGAGCTATGTAGTTTTAAGAGGAAACGTTGTTAAAAGCAGTTCAAAAATAAATCCATATGAGGTTCAGGTTGATTTCTTTGAAATCGTAAACGATGCTGATAAGGTTCTTCCTTTAGATCCAGCGTCAAAAGTACAGAGCGAACTGATGACAAGGGTAAACAACAGACCGCTTGACCTCAGAGATTCTGAAGAAAGAAAAATATTTTTGATGCGCGCTGATGTTTTACGTATAATAAGGGATTTTTTAGTTCAAAATGGATTTATTGAAGTAGATACGCCAAAAATAATTGCAACAGCATCAGAAGGGGGAGCAGAACTTTTTAAGGTTGATTATTTTGGAAGGCCGGCATATCTAGCACAGAGCCCGCAGCTTTATAAAGAAGAGTTAGTTTTAGCTCTTGGTAAAGTTTTTGAAATTGCCCATTATTTTAGAGCAGAAAAATCAAACACTGTAAAACATCTCAATGAGTTCACAAGCGTTGATATAGAATCGGCCATGATGGAAAAGTTTGACGTAATGAAAATTCTTGAAGAGCTAATAAAGCACATTCACAGCTTATTAAAAGCTAGTGGTTATCAGGTCAATGAGCTTAAAGATCATTTTCCGGTATATACATACGAACAGGTATGTAATAGCACGGGGGTAAAATTCGGTGAAGATCTAACAACAGATGTATTGAACGAATTTGGTAAAGATAAAGAATTTTACTTTATAATAGATTGGCCCCTTTCATTAAAGCCATTTTATACAATGCCAAAAGGAGAAAAATTAAGCGAATCATTTGATTTAATGTATAAGGGTCTTGAATTAGCCTCTGGTGGACAAAGAATACATAAATACGATCTTCTGGTCGAGAGATTAAAGGCTAACAACCTAAATCCAGAAAGTTTTTCAGAGCACCTGAAAGTTTACAGATGGGGAATGCCTGTCCACTCAGGATGGGGATTAGGTTTCGACAGGCTTATGATGGTATTGACTGGCAGAAGCAACATACGAGAAGTTGTTCTTTATCCTCGTGACTCAAAACATTTAGCTCCTTGATTTTTTTATCTTTAAAAATGCCAAAGACCTCTTTCTTTCTGTTTCCATCAGAGAATAATAAAACATTTCATCGTCCTGCATTGCGGCCAGCTCGTCTCTTGTATTTTTAGGTATGTCAAAACAGAGAGTTATAGCTCCGCGTCTTCCGTATTTTTTTAAAAACTCCATAACTTTTTTTGCATCATCAGAATATTTTTTATTTCTCAAGATATTCTCTCTTACAAAGTCTTCACCTTCATCTAAAAGTGCTATTTCGGTAGATCCGCACTGTTCACACCTTGGAGGATCACCCAGATAATAAGGCTGGACGGTGTATACAGCACCACACGAAAAACAGTAAGCTGTTTTTACACATCCAAGGCTTCGCGCCTTTCCTCCTTCAATTATAAGCCTTTTAAGCCTAGAGGGATCTATTACTTCGCCTTGTCTCGCCATTTCCTCTATTCCTATAAGAGCTATAGGCGAAGGTTCATCGAGCTCACCAAAGTTAATCAGCGCTTTTTTCCCGGTTAATAAATCGTTAATCAACTCATGTACAGCTTTCCAGTCAAGATCCTGTTCAAGCATAGTTCTCATGGCTTCCTCATATACAGGCGTCCCTTTGAGAGTTTCCGCTAAAACTTTAGCTTCAGAAAGCGTTATCATTTTTTCATGTTCAATAATGCCCATTTTTCTTGCCGCTTGAATTAACCTTCTTCTGAAAATTCCTGTGTTTTCACAAGACCTTTTAGCTAAATCCTCTAAGTCATAATTAGCTAGGTTTTTGAAAATTTTTTCAAGAATTCCCGAATCTAAGCCAGAAATTTCAAGTATTATTCTGTAAGGATCGTTCTTTACTTTAACGGGCCTTGTAGTTTCTTCACTTATAAGATGAGCAAGCATTCTTGCGAGGGTTCTGTTTCCAAGAAGCCCTATGTGTGTATGGATTATCAGGTATGGGTTATGCGATTCTAAAGTTATTATATGGTCAGAAGGAACCTCTAAACCTCTTTTAACCTGCAGAGCTATTTCTATAAGAATGTTTTCAGCAGATTCGTCATCTAGCGGGAAGTATTCTTTAAGAAATTCTTTTGCTTTTTCTATATCTCCTTTCTTTATGAAATCAGCAAGCATTCCCCTTATTTTTCCTACTTCCTGAGCCACTTCTTTTATTACTGGTATTTCTTCACCTATCCAGCTAGGTATAGCTCCTAAAGGATCTTTAGCCGCTTTGGCATATACTCTGTTTTTAACGACGTTGGTTATAACCCAAGCATTACCGGCAAGAATGAATTTTGTCCCTATTTCACCATATTCAGAAATGAAACTTTCATCAAGCTGGCCGATGGGTTCGTCATTATCCTCGTTAATAACTATATAGTTAACTTCCTCCGGAATCATGCTCAAGTTTGAAAAATAATATTCGTAAAGTGGTCCAGCTCTTGATGGCTTCATTGCAGCTCCTTCTTTGTACCTTAGCAACGGCGGTTTTCTATCATTCATAAAACTAATTATTTTATTGAGTTCGTTTAATGAGAGATCTTTATATGGGTATGTTTTTTTAAAGATATCTAAAAGTTCATCAGCTTTGAGAACCAGATTTTCCATCATCAATCCCGCTATCTGTTGCATCATCACATCAGCAGGCTTTTCAGGTATTATTATTGGCTCAACCTTTCCTTCCATGCCCATTTTTGCCAAAACTGAAGCTTCGAGAGCATCGTCTGCGTCCTGAACTATTATGACTCCTTTGCTAACCTTTTTTAAGCTGTGACCGCTTCTTCCAGTTCTTTGAATGAGCTTTGAAGCCTGTCTGGGAGAATTATACTGAACTATAAGGTCTAAGTCTCCTATGTCTATTCCAAGTTCTAAGCTTGAAGTGCATATAACGCCTGAAATTTTGCCGTACTTAATCCCAGTTTCAGCATTGCTGCGTGTTTCTGCTGAAAGGCTTCCGTGATGAATCGCTATGGGATAGGTTGGATCAATAATCCTGATCTTGCTTGCAAGGGACTCAGCTTCGCTTCTTGTATTTGTAAAAATAAGTGCTTTTTTACCTTTGACTTCCTTTAATAATTCTTCAAGCCTTACTGTTAAATCTGGAAGTAATGGCCCTTCAGTTTTGTCTTTAGCTTTATGATATACTATTTTAAACGAAAAAAGTTTTTTTGGAAAAGCAGAAATTACCCGAATATCTTTTCCTGATTCGACTAAAAATTTTGCAACCTCGTTTGCGTTTCCAACAGTTGCGGATAGACCTACTATCTGTAAATCATTTTTTGTAAGTCTTTTTAGTCTCTGCAAACTAACTGCGAGCTGCGTGCCCCTTTTATCATTTGCCAGTTCATGCACTTCATCAACTACCACGTGCCTCACGTTCTTTAGAAGTTCTCTGAGCTTCTTGGCGACAAGAATTATCTGCAATGTTTCAGGAGTTGTTATAAGCAAATTTGGCGGCGCTAGAACCTGCTGTCTTCTCTCTTCTTTGCTCGTATCGCCATGCCTTACAGCCATTCTAAAATCAAGCCTTTGGGCCCACCAGCTCAACCTATCTAACAGATCTCTGTTCAAAGCTCTAAGTGGTGTTATGTAGAGCATGGTAAGTCCATTTTTTCCATTTTTAAGCATAAGGTCAAACAATGGAAGCATTGCAGCCTCAGTTTTTCCAGACCCGGTAGGGGAAATTAGCAAAGCATTTTCCCCATTAAGTATAGCGGGTATGGCAAGTTTCTGAATTTCAGAGGGTTCTTCTAACCCTCTCTCTTTTAATAAAGCTTTTATTGGTTCACTTAAAGCTTCAAATCCACCTTTATTTTCATACATTTACAAACTCATAAAACGACCCATAATATATAAATAATTTATTAAAATTGTTGTTAACTAGCGCTGGGTTTTATATTGATATTAAGCTTAGTTAACAAACCTGGCTCAATCAATCTATAATAAAAAATTAGCAAAGTAGTGTTTTTACCATAAGAAAGTATACCGTAAACAACGTTTATTAACTTTGGTCATACTTTAAACTGATTTTTAATTTTATCATTAATATAATTTAACTGTTCATTTTTTAACCGTAAGCTTTATAAAACATTCAAATTTAAATACAATGCATAATGCCCTACGTTATAGAAGATGGAAAAAAAGTACCCAGGAACATAACATTAGACGAGGTATTAAAATCTCTTAAAGAGGTCAAATTTGTCAACATGCAATTTTCAGATTTAAGGGGAAAACTTCAGCACTTTTCTATTCCATCATATGAGATAAATGAAAACGCTTTCAAAGAAGGTTTTCCAAAGGTCGATGGCAGTAGCATAATGGGCTTTACTGATATCGATGATTCTGATCTTGTTTTTATACCAGATATAACTACATTTTCAAAAATTCCATGGAATCAAAAAGAAGCTAGATTTATGGGGGGTATAATGTCTGAAATGAGCACGGTTAGATTAGACAGCGATTCAAGAGCGGTTGCTGAAAGCGTTCAGAAATTCCTTACAGAAAAGGGTTTAACTGCATTTTTTGGACCAGAAGTTGAGTTTTTTGTTTTTGACGATGTAAGGTTTGATGCTGAGTATGGTTACAAACAGTATTATAAGGTCATTTCTAATGAGGCGCCATTTTCCCAAAACCCCTTAAAAATGAGGGAAAAAGAAGGATATTATCCTGAAACTCCCATTGATTCTTTAGCAGAATACCGTAACGCTGTTTCTGAATATCTTTACTCTTTTGGTTATTTACCCTTGGTCCATCATCATGAAGTAGCTGCTGTTGGACAGGTTGAAATAAATTTTGAAAAAGAGACTTTGGTTGGCGCTGCTGATGGAATTTTAACCGTAAAGTACGTCGCATCAAACACTGCAAGCATGATGGGGAAATATGCTACTTTTATGCCTAAACCAGTGTTCGGAGAAAATGGAAGCGGCATGCATGTTCATGTAAGTATATGGGAAGGTAACGGATATAATGCAAAGCAGAACCTTTTTTATGATGAGAACGACAGTTATGCTGAGCTCAGTCAGACAGGCAGGTACTTTGTGGGCGGTCTTTTAACGCATAGCAGTTCCTTAGCGGCCATTGTAGCTCCGACGACAAACAGTTACAAGAGGTTAGTGCCAGGCTACGAAGCTCCTACATTTATAGCATGGAGCAGAGGAAACAGGAGCGCCAATGTTAGAATACCTGCTTACAGAAAGGCTTCCCCTTCTGAAAAGAGAGTAGAATTCAGAACTCCTGATCCGAGCTGCAATCCTTATCTTGCACTATCAGCTATATTGCTCGCAGGTTTAGACGGCATCAATAAAAAGATAGATCCTGGAGATCCTGTTGATAAAAACCTTTACGAGTTGTCAGAATCGGAGCTGAGAAATTATAACATTAAAAAGCTGCCTGGAAGCTTAAAAGAAGCGATCGAAGAACTTCTCTCAGACAATCAATACCTTAAACCATTCTTTTCAGACACTCTACTTGAAAAATATATAAAAATAAAGTATAATGAATACTATTCAGTAGCAGCCAGGCCTCATCCTTATGAGTTTAAACTGTATTTTGATTTTTAAACTATCGGGGTTAAGGAAACTTCTGTCCACTTATATAAAACATATTAGTCAGGTCAACAAAAGATGACCTGAGTGGGGAGTAGGGGCGGAAGTCCCCTTCCACAAGCTTTAGATAGCCCCTTACAGAAATGTTTTTGAAGCCTTCTGGTCATGATTTTT
>JAGDXJ010000044.1 GCA_023256355.1 Nitrososphaerales archaeon
TCACTGACCAGGTCGTGCCAGCTGGCAAGCCTGTTTCAGTGAAAGTTATGCTGTATTTTGCAGGAGAAAAGGTCACTGATATCTCTTCGTTTCCGGTGACGCTGATTGTTCCCGAGCTCGGGAAAGCAGTATAGCCGACGGCTGAGCTTATGTTATAAGCGTACGTTCCTACCGGTTCCTCAAAAGTTATAGAAGCGTTTGTCGTTGACTTCGTTGACCCATTAAGAGTTACGGACCATAAAGCGTTTGCGGGAAGGCCCGTTTCAGTAAATGTAACATTGTAATATATTTCAGTAAAAGCTATGTTCTGGTATACGTCGCTGCAGTTCACCCTTATGTAACCTGAAGAAGGATAATCAGAATATCCGTTAACGGGAACTATTACGAAATAATAAACGCCGTTGGGTTCTGTGAACGTTATATCGCTTGCGTATGATGTTTCTGTAGTTCCGTTTAGGGTAACTGACCATTCAGTGCCTGGTTGCAGCCCGTTTTCAACAAAAGTTACATTGTACATGATAGGTGTGAACCTTACACTGATCTGCACATTAGCAGTGACGTTCACCGACCCCGATGCGACAGAAACAGTGTAACCCGGAACAGGGTTTATTTTGTAAACATAGTAACCCGCTGGCTTCTTAAAAGTTATGGTGCTGTTTGTTGATGTCAAAGTGCTTCCGTTGAGAGTCACTGACCACTTTGTGCTGGGGGCTAGCCCTGATTCTTTAAAGGTTACGTTGTACTCTGGAGGAGGAGCTATGGAAAATATCTCAGTCCAGTTGTACTGATCTGTGCACGCTATTTTTCCGTAGTAATTTGTAACCTCTGACTGTATTGAAGCATAAGCATAGTAGTTACCGGGAGCGCTCTGGCTGTAGCTCAGGTTAAAAACGTTCAAACCGGGGTTCAGCTTAACGTTCTTGAAAAGGTAGTTTAAAGGGAAAGTTGTCTGGTTGTTTACCCACATGTAAAAGTAACCGTTTATTGAATATGATTGCGGGTTTACGACCCTTACAGTTATATTGTACTCACCTTTTCCCACTAAGGACGCTGTGTAATAGTCTATATACGGCATGTCCCTTTTAAACGAGTAAGATGTGGTTCCTTGAGAATTAACGCTTACGACTTCTTTGCCCCAGTATTCCGTAAAGTTGTAACCCGAGTTAGGGTAGTGGTAAACGTATACTGTATAGTTCCCTGCGGACAGGTTATCAAAAACTAGCTCTGAGTCAGATTTAACCATGTAAGCGATCCTTTGAAAACCAGAAGAGTTCGTTATGATGCCGTAAACAACCCCAGGCACAGTAGAAGCTGGATTTCCGTTTACGTTAAACACGCTAACTGTAACGTTTCCGGGGTCATTCTCACTGTAAACCGGATTGGCAGAAATCGCAAAAAACACAGTAGATGATATGATCAAAAAAACGATGACACTTAAAGCGCCTTTCAATCTATTTTTATTTTAAAAAAATACCTATATTTATGCTTTTATTGAACAAAAGGTTCAGCCGTCTGCCGTTAAAAATAGCCCTTAATTCATGCGCTCCTGATTTTTCTCAGCAGTTCTTTGATTATGCAGATAAACATTTTCTGATATTCTGTGCAAAATCTGCTTGATTTACAGATCAACCCTAAATTCTGATCTTTACCGTTCGACCTCTGCCCTTGCTTATTAACCCTATCTCGATAAGAAAATTAAGTGCCATCCTGTATTTCTTTCTTTTAACGTTGTATTCTTTCATGAACCTCTTTGGGTAAAGTATGCCCCCGTGTTCGTTTATATAGATGAAAAGAAAGTAACTCACGATTACATAGTCTTTTTCAGACAAATCTAACTTTTTCTGCAGGGCCGTTCACTTTAAGCCAGGATCCTTACCCTGTACCTCAGGTCATCTATCGATATTACCTGCCCGTCTTCAACTTTTTTCATTTCAACTTCAGGCGGGGCTTCTGTGTACAGGACGTAAACCCTTCCAGATGAAACAAGGGCGTGTATTTTTTCGGTCATTATTATTGTCCTGTTGGTTTCTTCCTCTGTATTTTCTTGTGTTTTATCTTCGTTGCTTTCGTTGTGAGAAATACTTTCTCCAAAGCTGTGGGTATAATTTTCCGCCTTTTCGTTTTCCTCTTCAGTCTTTTCAGAGCTATCTTTTTCTTCAGCCAAATCTTTCTTCTTCCAGGCTTCTGTATCAGGGACCTCTCGTTCAAATGGGTTCTTAATGCCGAGCTCGCTCAGCTTTCTTTTTTGTTCTGAAGTAAGAGCGGTGTTCATGAAAAGCTTTCTGAGGTCAAACCTGCTCAGATCTTCAGGAAGGCTGTATACGTGAAAGAAGAAAACTGCATAATCCTGCTCGTCCTGATCCAGCTGCGCTATAACTTTGAGGTGATTCATCTTCAGCCTGACACCCCCCAGGACCTTTTCAATACTGTACCACCTTTTAAGCTGACCGACTGTAATGCCCGACATCACCGTCTTTACTTCTCTTACAAAATGCTTTGATATGATTCCAGATAGGTCGTCTGCTTCCTGCATGTGCAGAAGCACGAACGCTATCTTTTCGTAAATGTTAAAGTCGTCCCTCCTCAAGTTTTCGCTGAGTGCAATTTCTAGCTTTTCCCTTTCAGAAGGTTCTCTTTCAAAAATTAGGGTTTTTATCGTTTTGGGTTCCCCGTAGTTTTCATAGAGCTTCTTTATGGCATAATACCTCCTCACCCCCGCAAATATATAGCAGCTCGAATTCTTCATGTAAGATAAAACAGGCTGCAGCTGTCCATGAGCCTTTATGTCATCCGCCAGCTCGTCTACGATGTACTCAAACCTCAGCTCAAGGCTTTTGTCTATAAGGCAGTTTTCGACAGGAATTTCTCTGTAAGTTATCTTTTTATCAGAGAGAGATCCGCTGCTAAGCTCCATATCCCATCTCCTCCAGGACCTTTTTTAGCGCTATCCTCCCTATCGTTGAGGGCTTCCTGCCCATCAGCTCTGGGTCCTTTGACAGTTCATCAAAAAGCTCGTCGAAAAGCTTTTTTGCCCTTTCAAGCTGAGACCTGGGCAGGACTCTGGCTTCAACGTTCTGAGAAATTACTTCTTCAAAGGTCAATTTTTTCCTTATTTTTTTAAGCCCGTACTTGTAAGCGTAGTGGAATAGGTCCCCGGGCTTCACTTCCTTTCCCTTTAATTTCATATATTCGGTAAGCGTATCAGGGTCATACAGGCCCATCGCGTACAGCGCAACCGCAACCTTAAACGGCACCCCTCCTCTGACCTTTTTAGCGTTCTTGATGATCTTTTGAACGATCGTGTCTGAAATCCCGAGTTTGCCGAACTTCGACGCTATGAAATCGAGCTCCGACCTGACTGCGTACTCAAAGGCCTCATCTTTTTCGTTCAGGGCAAGAGGGTTATAGCTGTAGCCGCCCCTGTGTATCGCTGCCAGATCTTTGAAAGAGAGCTTTGGATGGCTCGGAGAGTGGTCGTCGCCCAACCATTCATCATAGTTCATACCATGAATATGTTATGAGAACCTAATAAAGTTTTTGAGAAATTATCAATTAATTGTGGTTTATTGATAATTTATCATGAATGTAAGTAATACTGTGAAAATGTTTATAAGTTTAAACGTTCAAATGCACCATATGAAAGAGTTCAAGACCGTTCAGATAAGCCTTTCCGTTTACAACAGGTTAAGGGAAGAGCTCGAAAAATCAAAAACGAAGACAACGCTTGCCCACCTGATAGAGAGCATACTTCTCGAGCACCTTGAGACGAGCGAACTTATGAGGGAGTACGGCCCCTTCCTTTCTTACGTAAGCAACAGCGAGGACACTATATACATAAACGACTGGAAGCAGAGAAGAATTGCCGGAGTCAGGGTAAACATGAGAGAGGACGGCTCTTTTTCCCTCTACTGCGACCTTGACAACAGCGAAAACTGCGTGCACATAGGCTTTGTGTTCGCTTTGCCCGAGTTTTACAAGATACTTAAGGAAAAAGGAGTAAAGCCGCCCAAGATTTAGGTATATTATATAATATGATTATATGGTATAACAGTAAGATAAATTAGGTGCCGTTATCCATGTGAGCCATATTTAAATCTGTCTGTTTACCACCTCCATAAATTGAGGGTGTGC
>JAGDXJ010000055.1 GCA_023256355.1 Nitrososphaerales archaeon
TCGCTTCCCTGACCCTCTCTGCTTCAGCCTGCTCGTTTGTCCTCCAGTCCCTCTTATTCTTTGGCCTGCTCTAAAAGTATTCTTATCTTGAATGAAAGACAAAATGAATCGTTTTATTAAATATGTACAACGTTATGAATTATATATAAAAAAGCTAACAGTATTTGTTAAAACAAATTATGGCAAAAATTTTGTCCCACAGCCTTGTATATCATAATGTTTTAATATATATAAACTCAATAATAATACAAATGATTAGCAAAATAATAATCGGTTATGATGGTTCGGATCATGCAAAGGCAGCTGTAGAATTTTTAAAAACGCTTGAAGAATTTACAAAGGCCGAGCTTCACGTTGTAACTGTAATCGATTTTGCCCAGCTGTATTCTTACGGGGTTGATATTCCTCAGACTGTTTATGAAAGTATCAAAAAGCATAACGAGGATATGCTCAAAGATATAGTGGATCATATCAAAGAGGCTGGGGGTAAAGCCGTAGGTGTTATACTAGAAGGATCGCCAGCTGACGCAATACTGGATTATGCACAGAAGATTAATGCAGACATGATAGTAGTCGGATCACGCGGGTTGTCAACCTTCAGGGGTCTTTTATTGGGTTCAGTTTCTGCAAAGCTGGTAAGAGAAAGCAAAATACCGGTTCTAGTCGTAAAAAAGCAGCAGAAATAAGAAATGCATAACGCTGAAAGAAAAAGAAGGTATTTTTTGATTGTAGATGATATAGAGCTGGGCTATTGTGATCTAGATGAAGAATCATTAAACAGAATTATAAAAGCTGGGTATGGGCAGGTAGCTGATCAGAAACTTTTGCTGAACAAATATGAAGCCTTTTATATTCTTCAGGAAAATCAGCTGCAGATTTTTAATGAAAAAGGAGAGCAGTTAAACCCAGAAAAATACTATCAAAGGTACAGAGGAACTTTAAACCTAAACCTGGAAAAGCTTTTGGTTTACGGGGAACTTAGGCAAAAAGGATACCGGGTCAATGAGATTAAAACAAACATTTTTGATTTTATGGCAGATGTCGGTTCGTCAAGGTCGTACTATATCAAGATACTCCCGGAAGGCGGCAACTATAAAATAGAGGATTTAAACAATCTGGTAAAGATCTCTATAAAACATAAAAAGGAACCAATAATAGCTATTGTTGAAAGGAACGGAGAAGTAATATTTTATAAGCTCTTTCAGTTAAGTGAAGGTAATATTGAAGGAAATAATTAGCCTTATACGAGTGCCTAACTGTATTTTAAGCGGGTTTGGGGTTATAATCGGCGCAATTTTAGAAAACTATTACAATTTCCAGGTTTTGTTTTTGGGATTCCTTGTAGGCTTTTTTATAACGGCTTACTCTATGATAATAAATGATTATTACGATATAGAAATTGACAGAATCAACGCGCCTAACAGACCTCTTGTATCAGGCAAAATAAAGACAAAAACGGCATTGGCGCTGGCTGCCCTTTTACTGATTTCTGGCCTTACCATATCTGCGCTGTTAAACCCGTTATCGTTTGTGATAGCGGCTCTATTTGCTTTTATTTCTTACCTTTACAGCTGGAAGTTCAAAAGATCTGGTTTAACGGGAAACTTTCTTGTAGCGTCTTCAATGGCAATACCTTTCATTTTCGGGTCAATAATATCTATGAGGTTTGGCCCTATTCCCTTCATACTTGCCGGTATAGCTTTTTTTGCTGGCACAAGCAGAGAAATAATAAAAGGCATAAGTGATGTGGAAGGCGACATGAAAAAGGGCGTAAGGACATTGACCATAACTCGAGGTGCGAAAAGGGCTTCGACATACGCCTTTATTTTCATGATTGTTGCTGTAATCCTTTCTTTTTTTCCATTAATATATTTCAGGTTCTGGTACGTTTATCTGATATTGATACTTATTATTGACGTTTATATGATTAAATACACTTACGGGCTTATTAAGAATCCAGATGGCAATAAAGCTATATATGTAAAGAACAGAATATTACTGTTGATGTTTGGAGCTTTGCTCGTATTCCTCGTGAGCGGGGTCTTGGGTTATGCTTTCTGAAAAATACAGACCTAAATCTATTTTTTATATGGTAGGAAACGAGGATGGCAGGAAGAGGATAATATTATGGTTAAAAAACTGGAAAAAAGGATCTAAACCGCTTCTCTTAGTAGGCCCTCCTGGAACAGGGAAAACAACTTCGATAAAGGCTCTTGGCAACGACTTTAACCTTTTCGTCTTGGAGCTGAACGCAAGCGATATAAGAACAAAGGAAAAATTAGATTCAACTCTCAGAAACGTTGAACCGGTTAACCTTTTTGGGCAAAGAGTTATAGTTTTTCTGGATGAGGTAGACGGGATGTATTCAAAAGGAGACACAGGCGGGATAAATTTTTTGCAGGAATGGATTCCGAACGCTAACGTCCCAGTAATAATGGCCGCTAACGAGATGAAAGATTCCATGAAAGAACTTGCTAAAATGTCAGATATCATAGAATGGAAAAAGGTGCCAAGCAGGGAAGTATTTCTCTGGCTTAAAAACATAGCAGAAAAAGAAAATCTTAAAGTTAATGAAGAACAGATAAAAAACATAATCTATGAATCGTCAGGTGATATAAGGTACGCAGTAAATCAGCTTCAGGCAGCTCAGGAAAGCATTGTTTTTAAAGACGTCAAATATTCTGCGGAGGATGCGATAAAGAACGCTATGTATGCTAAAAACTTTCTTGACGCATATCATTATATTTCTAACTGGCAGGACGATCCTGATACAAAACTGACAGCCGTGGCAGCAACCATATTTTATAATCAGCCTTTAGATCTGGACGTGAGGGTCAGATGGATTTCTGAAGCTGACCTGTTACTTGGGAGGATAAAGAAATTTCAGGAATGGAGGCTGCTCAGATACTTCAACATTTTTCTTACGGTTGCTGTTTACAACGCAAGAGGTAATTATAACCAGTACCTTATACCTTTCCCCGTGATTCAGGAAAATTATAAAAGGCCTGTTTATCATGGGCTGCTGGAAGCCCTTAAGGAAGATCTGCACTTTGACATAGGATTTATAGCATCAGACATTATTCCCCTATATGAATTTCTCGTCAAGATGAAAAGGATAAAGGACGAAAATGTTGAGAAGATTCTAGCAGGCAAGGGCTCTTAAAGCTGGAAAGCTTTTAAACAGAAAAATAAATGATACGGTTATGAACTTTGGCCTACTGTACAGCTTCAAGCTTGCAATAAACAGCCATGCAAACGTCATGTTTAATAAAAAAGAACAGAATTTTTTCGTTGACAAAAAAATTAACGGGTGCGATTGTAAAAAAACAATCATAAACCTCAACTTATCCGGAAAGACTGTATTTCTGGACCTTGACGACACAGTATTGCATAATGATTTTGCAGAAGAGATATTTCCGGAATATTTTGATGGGACAGACGCTTTTAACATGAAGCTTAACGTTCTAAAGCAGCATTATCAAAGGCTTTCTGACTTTTCTCCTGAAGCTTTTGATTGGGAAGACATGTCTTTTAAAGCCTCTAAATCTGGAAGGCTCCCAGAGCTTTTCCTCCTGCAAGAAAAATACTATGTTTGGCCTTTTGTATATAAAATAAGAGGCGCAGATAGGCTTCTAAAAACTCTAAAAAGGTCAGGCTGTAAAATATATGCTTATACAAACGGTTATTCTAAATATCAGAAAAGATTGTTAGAAAAACTTGGTATGGAAAAATTTTTTGAAGGTATATTTTCACCAGACATCATGGGGGTCTCGAAAGTAGACTTTTTTAAAAATCTTAAGATTAAAACGGAAGAAGCCGTTGTAGTTGGTGATGATTATTTTTATGATGTCGAAGTACCTTCATCATACGGGGTTCTTACCATCTGGGTATACAGATACAAAAAGGGACCTGTGGGTGCTCCGTCTACCTTTCCTGATTACGCATTTTATGATTTAACTTCATTTTCAAACGCTCTGGAAAGTTAAATCGGAAAGATTAAATATAAAGCAAAGCGTAGTATGTAAAAATGTACAGCGGCAAATTTGATCTGTCTGATTTTATCTCAAAGCTTCCAAAGGCAGAGCTCCACCTTCACCTTGAAG
>JAGDXJ010000003.1 GCA_023256355.1 Nitrososphaerales archaeon
AAAAATCATGACCAGAAGGCTTCAAAAACATTTCTGTAAGGGGCTATCTAAAGCTCACGAAAGGAGACTTTCACCCCCTTAACCCCCGTTAAGTTAAATAACATCTTTTCTAGAAAAATTTTATTAAAAGGCGATAGAGATTTTATGCGATGGCATCTGACGGGTTAAAGAATAAAGTTTTCAGATCTTTTGATTTTTCAACATCGTTCTCAGGTTATTACAGCTCTGCTGGCTTTAAAGTCTACGCACATTCCAAAAAGATATTTGTTTTAGATTCGCAGGAGGGTAGGGAAATAGCATGTTATCCTCAAGTCCTAGGCGAAAAATTTGAAACTTTAAACTATAAACTAGCTAAAATGTTTGTAGAATTTTTGGATAGTGAAGGTCTTTTTTCTGAAAAGATATTGATGCAACACGTTTTAAGGGCGTCGCTTGGATACAAGGTTTACGATGCGCTCAAGGATAAGGGAATTGAATTTGTTAACTCTTGGTCAAGGCCGCTTTATAAATACGTGTCGTTCAGAAAACACGTACAGCGGGAACTTACGATGACGTATGATGATCCACCTGCGTTACCTTCTGGTGAATACATAGTTTTAAAGCCCGATACAGAAGCTACGGGCAATACGTCACTTTTTGTTCTTGATAATCTTTTTAAAAAATGTTCATCAAGCTCGTGCAAAATAAAAAAAGTAATTTTTTACGGATTCATATCAGACAGAGCCGTAAAAGTTCTTGAAGAATATCTAAGAGAAAGAGGCGTAGAAGGGGTCTATTATGCTATAGAGGACATAACACCTCTGGCTGAAAATGGATACGACATGCCTCTGTACGGACTTGATGAGTCCCGTTACGAAAAAGACGGTGTAAAGAGTAAGCTTGCTGCTTTAGTTCCTGAGGAAGTTTTAGATAAAATGATTGATTGTTATTATCCAGGAATGGATCAGCCTGGAGACTGGTCAGAAAGGCAGGTCAGGCTCTTTGACGGTAAAGAGTGGAAAAACGTAGATCCAAAAGTTCACGCTCAAAGGAGTCTGAACGTACTAGAAAAGCTCAGGGAGATAAGTAAGGATCAAGAATGGTACGATGCTGTTCATGAGACTATATATAATAAAATAAAAGAAGACCTTTTAAAAATTTTAGGTGTGACTTAGTATAAGTATAGCTATAACTATACCGTAAATTGCCACTGCTTCTCCTAGCGCTACCATTATAAGTGAGAAAGACCTGACTTCGGGTCTTTCAGGATGCTCAGCAACTGCCGCTGTAGCAGCTGCTCCTGCACCACCGATTGCTATCCCTGCTCCAAGAGCTGCTAAGCCGAACGCTATACCTGCGCCAACCGTATTTCCAAGCGTATTTAATGACTGATATATTAACAATATAAAAGGTAGCATCAATTCCTCTGCCACCAATTATTTCTCACCAGCAGTTTTAAGCTTTTTTATGTATTCATCTTTTAACTTTTCATATTCATTTTCTAAAATTTTGACGTATTCCTCATGTTTTTTCTTAATCTGCTCTTTAGCTTCGTTGAACGCTTCCAACCATCTTCACCATTTTATCTCTTACCTTCTTTATCCTATTAAGCTCTTCCCTGTCCCTTTCTTCTAAAGTAATAGAAATGGACGCGATCTTTCTTTCAGTTTCAGGTATGACAACCTTTTCAAGAGCGTTTATTAGCTTGTCTGTGTCCCTTAGATCCTTGATCAGCTTCAAAATAAAAGATTTTAACCATGCGGCTTCTATAAGCGAATTTATAAGTGTATCCCCATCCCGAAAGAAGCTACTCTGGGCTAGGGTTGTTGGCGTTATATCCTTTTTAGATACTATAACAGGTCTCCAGTAATGAACGTCCATATATCTTTCTTTTTTAAGGTCTACTTCTAACCCACCTTCAAGAACTTTTGAAATTGCAGTTAACTCTTCATAACTCATGCTGGCAACCAGTACAGCGTAATCGTCGTAAGCTGTTTTAAGTTCCTCTAGAAACTTTCCGAGAACGGATGAAACCTGAGGACCGACCTCTGAAACCTTCTGTAATATTACATCTTTTTTTGTTGAGAGAATTTTATCTACATCTTTTGTAGCTTCAAGCTCTCTCTTTTGCCTTAAGAGCTCAGATTTAGATATTACGTTTCTGAACGACATTCATGTACACCTTCTTGCTCTTTTCGCTTATGTTAGTCCACTCGCTCTCAGGTAGTATGGATAAAATCTCCCAAGCCAGGTTAAGAGTAGTATCAATGTCCCTGTTTTCGTATGGATCCTGTTTCATGAACTTCTTCTCAAAAGCATCAGCGAACTGAAGGTATTTCTTTGACGATTCTGGAATGCCTTCTTCTCCAACTATTTCTGCTAAGGACCTAACGTCCATAGCCTTTGAGTACGAATTGTAAAGCTGGTCGCTCAGCTCTTTATGGTCAGCCCTTGTCTTTCCTTCGCCAACGCCATCTTTCATAAGCCTGCTAAGGCTCATAAGGACGTTGACAGGCGGGTAAATGCCTTTATGATAGAGCTCTTTACCAAGAACTATCTGTCCCTCTGTTATGTATGCTGTTAGATCAGGTATGGGGTGTGTTATATCGTCTGCTGGCATCGATAGTATTGGCAGCTGGGTCAGACTTCCCTTTCTTCCTGAAATCCTTCCAGACCTTTCAAAGATAGTTGCCAAGTCAGTATAAAGATATCCAGGATAGCCTCTTCTGCTTGGAACTTCTTCTCTCATCATGCTAATTTCCCTCAAAGCTTCTCCATAGTTTGTCATATCAGTAAGTATAGCCAAAACATGATATCCTTCTTCAAATGCAAGGTATTCAGCTGCAGTCAGTGCAACCCTTGGGGTTACGATCCTTTCAACTGCAGGATCTTCAGCTAGATTTAAAAAGAGAACGCTTCTCTTTAAAGCTCCAGATTGTTCCAGTTCTCTTCTGAAAAACATCGCAGTATCTGCAGGAACGCCAACTGCCGCGAATACCACCGCAAACTCTTCACCCTTTGCTATCGTAGCCTGTCTGGCTATTTGCGCAGCAAGCGTATCATGCGGCAAACCCGAGCCTGAGAATATTGGTAGCTTTTGTCCCCTGACCATACTGAGCATACCATCTATGACAGAAACGCCTGTCTGGATAAATTCGTCAGGGTATTCTCTTTTGTACGGGTTCAGAATCTTCCCGTTTATGTCCAGTTCCTCGGAGCCAACCGGTTCCGGCATGTTATCTATAGGCCTTCCGAGACCGTCAAATATTCTGCCCAAAAGCTCGTTCGAAACCGGAAGCTCAAGAGGCTTTCCGAGAAACCTTACCTTTACATCACGAGGAGAAAGCCCCTGTGTACCTTCAAAAACTTCAACCACAGCTATATCTTCGCTTACCTGTAAGGATCTTCCCAGCCTTTTTTCGCCATTGCCGAGCTCTATTTCAACAAGTTCCTCGTATCCGAGTTTTCCGTTGGTCTTTATTACCATCAGCGAGCCTCTTATGCTCTGAACGCTGCTAAAAGTTATACTTCCGCTCAAAATTCCATCACCTTCTTCATAATCGCTTCAAAATTTTCTTTACTCTTTACGTTAAACCTAGCCCTTATAACTTCAAGGTAAAGGGGGCTTGCCTTTATTTCTTCTACTGTTGCTCCTCCTGTTAGTTTTTCTTTGGCCTTTTCATAGAATGATATTATAAGTTTGAGCAAATAATACTGTACCAATGGAGGTGTATACCTGTCAACTTCGTGATATGCGCTCTGTTTTAAGAAACCTTCTCTGAGCATGTTTGCTGCCTCTAATAATAGCTTTTCATCCTCAGGAAGAACTTCAGGACCCAAGAGCCGTACGATGTTCCTCAGACTTTCTTCTTTAAACAGTATGTCCAAGGCTCTCCTTCTCAGCGTTTCAAATTCATCTGATATATTTAGGCTCCACCAGTCAGAAAGCGATTCTACATATGAAGAATAGCTTGAGATCCAGTTTACAGCTGGATAATGCCTTGAGTAAGCCAGATTTGGGTCAAGCAACCAGAAAGCTTTTACATACCTCAGCGTGTGTGTTGTTACTGGTTCTGTAAAGTCTCCTCCTGGAGGTGAGACAGCACCTATTATAGATACGCTACCAAAGTCGCCAGAAAGAGTTTCAACATATCCTGCTCTTTCATAAAATGAAGCAATTCTGGAAGCCAAATACGAAGGGTAACCTTCTTCAGCTGGTATTTCTTCAAGTCTTCCGCTGATCTCCCTTAAGGCTTCTGCCCACCTGCTTGTAGAGTCTGCAAGCATAAGCGAATCATATCCCATGTCTCTGTAGTATTCTGCTAACGTTAGCCCAACATAAACGCTTGCTTCCCTAGCAGCAACTGGCATGTTGCTTGTGTTAGCAATCATTATAGATTTTTGCATTATAGGCTTACCGCTTATTGGGTCGTTTAGCTTAGGAAACGTCTTCAATAGCTCAACCATTTCGTTCCCCCTTTCTCCGCAACCAACGTAAACAACTATTCTCGAGTTGGCCCATGAAGCCATCTGATGCAATAGTACAGTTTTACCGGTTCCAAATCCGCCAGGAACAGCAGCGGAACCACCTTTTGCTAGAGGGAAAAATGCGTCGATAACTCTTTGTCCCGTTATAAGGGGTTCAGAGGCAACAAGCCTCCTTTTGATTGGTCTAGGTACCCTTACTGACCATCGTTGAAGCATTGATATGCTTTGTTTTTCGCTTCCTTGAACTTCAGCTATCTGATCAGTAACCTTATAATCCCCTTCAGGGGCTACATAAGTCAAGTTGCCGATAACGTTTGGAGGAATCATTATGTAATGCCTTATCAGCTCTGTTTCTTCTACATAACCGATTTTTTCTCCTCCTTGAACCTTTATGCCAGGTTTAACCACAGGAACAAAATGCCAACTTTTATTGACGTCAATAGCTTCAGCTGTATAACCTCTAGATATTGTGTAACCTTCGATCGTGCTTAAAGGTCTCTGGAGCCCATCATATATATTCCCAACTATTCCTGGTGCTAAAGTAACTGAAAGAGGCGATCCTAAACCTTCAACCGGTTCCCCAGGTTTTAACCCTGTTGTAAATTCGTAAACCTGCACGTATGCACTATCACCTTCAACCCTAACTACTTCTCCAATAAGGCCTGTTTCGCCTACTTTTACCATCTCATTCATTTGAACGCCAGATACGTTAGATGCCTTTACTACTGTACCCTTAACTTCGGTTATTCTACCTTTTACTTTCAATCTCGTTCACCTTGTTTATTATTATCCGTTTTAACTCTCTCTTGATATCGTTTAGCATTCTATCCAGATCATACGTTATGCTTTCATCACCTTTTTTAAACGAAAACCCTCTATCAAAATCAGTTACGCCACTAATCTTTATCCTATGTTTTCTTGCAATCTTGGTTAGTTTTTCTTGATCAAGCCTACCTGCATAAACTTCAAAACCTTCTCCTATTCCCTTTAAACCTTTAGAAAACAGTTTTTCGAGCATCATGCCGTACCTATCACTTTCGAGAAATTCTTTATATGCTTCAGAAATAAGCTTTTCTAGAAGTTCATCTTCTTTTATGCTTAAAATTCTTTTACCTTCAAGTTCTTGCTGTGAAGTCCTGATAAGCCTTTCCTTTTCAGATGATTTTTTTGCTTCTTCAACTATTTTTTGCCCTTCTTCAAAGGCTTCATTTTTTTTATCTTCAATCATCTTAAACGAATCATCAAGTGCCCGGCTCAGAGTTTCCAACGCTATGTTTTTTTCCCTTTCAATTATAGAAATTATGCTTTCCATATCAGAAAACCTTCATGACCCTTTTTACTTCGCTTTCTACACTAGTCGCAGTCTCAAAAACTCTATAGGGAGGGTCCAAAACCAGTATAGGGGGTTCAACTTTCATAGAAAGTTCATCGATTTCTTTTTCTATTCCCTTTACTACTGACCTGTCAATTACGATTAAACCATAACTGGATACTTTGGATTTTATTTGGTTAAGTACTTCATTTTTGTCCTCGCTCTCAAAGCCTATAAAACCAAGTAACCTAAAAAATGTAACAAACCTTTCAGAACCTATTGCCAAACCTTTCAATCCTTAAGTTTATATTAATGTGCTGCTCTTTTTAATTTTTACTGATTAACAATAACTTAATATATATAAGGTACAATCAAAAAATGTTAATTTTAAACGTTTTATTTCAAAAGTTTTGAATATAAAGTTGCATTTTTCGACCGGGCATATTTATATTTTTGTTGATAAGCATTATAATTTTAAAACCGGTTCATCAATCAGAAAGAAATTTGTTAAAAAACATTATAGTTAAAAGACAAACGGCTTTATTACTAGATGATTAAAAAATTTAAAAATAAATACCTAAAAAATAACAGTGAATAAAGGTGCGCTACATTTGCAAAAAATGAAACCGATTAAAAGAGGATTAGTTATAATATATCATGGTAATGGAAAAGGTAAGACTACAGCGGCAATCGGTATGCTTATAAGAGCCATAGGACATGGCTATAGAGCAGCTTATCTGCAGTTTTTAAAGAACTCTGTTAGCGGCGAGACAAAATTTCTGTCTAAAATTTCTGAAGTGCTTTTCTATCCAGGGGGAGCCGGTTTCGTCGGAATCATGGGAGATAAAAAATCTTTGGATGAGCACAGGAAAAAAGCTAAGGAAACGTTAAAATTTGCAAGTAAAATCCTTCAAGAAGGAAATTACTATATCGTTGTCCTCGATGAGATAAACTGTGCTTTAAGCCTCGGTTTACTTGATCTGGAAGAAGTTTTGCAGACTATAAATTCTAGACAAAAAAATGTCAACGTAGTTCTCACAGGATGTACGGCGCCAGATAAGCTTATAGAAATTGCTGATATAGTAACTGAAATGGTAAAGGTTAAGCATATATACGATCAAGGTTACCTTGCTAAAATTGGTGTAGATTTCTAATATGGTTTGATTTTTATCGTATTTAAGAGTTTATATTAACGCATGAGTTAACGAAAATTATGAGGTAAAACTCTGAACATGTTTAAAACATAGATGCCTGGGTAATCACCGTAAGATGAGGCATCTATGCTTCCTGCAACCCGTTTGTTTAGTGCTATGAATGGGCCTTCTTCCCACTTTACTGCCTCAAATTTTTTGTATAAGGCTGCGGATAGTTCAAAAGATTTTTTTAGATTCTTCTCGTCGCATAAAAAAACTTTGTCATTTATGCTGCCAAAAATTTTCTTATAAATTTTTGATATATCGTCTATCAATCTTTTTTTATTAGAAAAAACTACGGTTTGTTCTCGAGTCTGTCCAGCCACACAAGCAGGCGAATACATATATAACGATTCGCCCAAGGCTAACTTTTCTGATGAAAAAGTAAGATCTACTAACGAGTAACCAGAAAGCTCATACAACATGTCTAATTTTAAACCGAACCTGTTTGGTGATTGAGCAAAAACAGGAATGTTTTTTGGGATATTCCCGTTGCTAACTCTGTAAGGTCTGGTGTAAAATGACCATGATAAATCTTCCCAAGATTTTCCGACAGGATTTAACAGAGCTATTCTTTTGTTTTTTAAAGAAAGCAACCATGAAATAAATACTTCCTTCCTACTTCCCATTACAGTTACATAATCGGTCTTATGGAAAGATTTGAGTTCTTCAACGCTAAATATTTTTTGTTCGGCATTTATATCTATTCTTTCGTACTCCGAATCTTTATAACACCCAAGTGACCAGCCCTGAGCCCTTAAAGAGTCTAGCAGAAAAACATTTATCAAACCTTCTTCTACCTTGTTCGGTTTTAATCTATCATAAATTTCTGATTCTCTACCGTGGTCTTCAAGCTTGAAGCCGCTTGCCTTTTTGATTTCTCCTATCTTTTTTACTATAGACCTTCTTTTTCTCAATAATCTAATACAATCATATAAAATTGCGAAAGCCTCTTCCCTTTTTTTAGAAAGCTCTTCATCTTTCATTTATAAAACCCCCTCTAAGGGCCATATCTGCGAACACGAAGTAAGTTAAGGCTTCTGCTATTGGGACAGCTCGGGGTATAACGCAGGCATCATGCATTCCTTTTAGCTGCAAAATACCCTCTTCCATCTTTTTTACGTTTACAGTTCGTTGAGGTTTGTAAATAGAAGAAACCGGCTTAAATGCGATCGTTACTATCAAGGGTTGACCGTTAGTCATTCCGCCAAGGATACCCCCGGCGTTGTTTGTGAGTGTAGTTATTTCATTGTTACTTAAAACATATATGTCGTTGTTTTGTGAACCCCTAAGCTTTGAAGCTCTGAAACCTGCACCAATTTCTACTCCTTTTACTGCAGGTATGGAAAAATAAGCTTTTGCAAGTTCAGAATCTAGCGAAGAGAAAACTGGTTGCCCAAGTCCTACGGGAAGCTTACCAGTCGTTATTCTTATTGTACCTCCTAAGCTATCGCCTTCCCTTTTGGCTTTAAGTATCTCTTCCTGCATCAACGCATCGTGTTCTGTTGAGGGACATCGTGTCTCAAATTCATACCTTTTTCTAGCGCTCTCTATATCAAGGTCCGGACACTCTACTGATCCTATGCTTTTTGTATAACCAACTACCTCTATTCTTAACGGCTTTAGTATTTCTTCTGCTACAGCTCCCGCTATTACAAATCCAACAGTTATTCTAGCGGAAAATCTCCCCCCTCCTCGAGGATCATTAAACCCTTTATACTTAATATAAGCAGGATAATCCGCATGGCCTGGCCTT
The DNA here is from genome assembly GCA_023256355.1 of Nitrososphaerales archaeon. GTDB lineage: Archaea > Thermoproteota > Nitrososphaeria > Conexivisphaerales > UBA164 > CAYFFZ01. Next base: position 8,729 of record JAGDXJ010000003.1, read on the forward strand.
ACCCAGCCTTCTTCGGCAAAGCTGTAAAAATCGTCAACGTAACCTTTATTCCTAACAATCGCGACAAACGGTGCGCCCGTTGCCTTTCCCCTGTAAACACCCGAAAGTATTTCTACAGAGTCATCCTCTTTTCTTTTGGTTGATGCTGCAGATGTACTTGGTTTGCGCCTTGCTAGCCATTCGTTTATTCTTTTTTCATCTATTTCTGTACCTGCTGGTATACCTTCAATAAGAACACCTACAGCTTCACCATGACTTTCTCCAAAGCTTACCATTAAGAGAGATCTGCCTAATGAGTTATCACTCAAATAACCTCACCTTAAAACCGTTTTTCTTCATTTCTTCAAAGAATCCTGGAAAAGATTTCTTTACAGCTTCATAACCATCTATAGTACATTTTATCCCATGGGCGGCACATAAAACCGATAATGACATGACAACTCGATGATCTTTCCAACCTTTTAATTCAACGCTCTGAGGTGCTGATTTTGGAGGCATTATATTTATTTTATCATCTTTGAAGTCAACGACACATCCTAATTTTGCAAGTTCAGAACTCATAGAAAGTAATCTGTTGCTTTCTTTATACCTAACATGAGATATGCCAAAAATTTCTAGAGGAATCTTGTAACCTAAAACTGAAAGGGGAGGAAAGAGGTCGGGGGCATTTTTTAAATCAATTTTTAATGATGCTTCTGGAACCTTTCCTTCAACCTGCATTCCAGATTCATCGAAGTGATATTTAACGTTTATAAGATCAAGCACTTTTATGAGCTCTTCAAGGTCTGCTTGAATGGGCTCCTTTTTAAGGTTGAGTATTTTAACTGGTCTTCCCGTAAGAATACTCAATACTATAAAAAATGATGCTGAAGAAGCGTCTGAAGGGACTATAAAATTAGATGGTTTGTATTCTGATGGTTCAACAAAATAAGAATTTTCATCTTCATAAACTTTAACTCCAAAGTGTTTCATTACGAACTCAGTCATCTTTATATAATGTTCTGAAACTTTATCTCTCCAGAGAATTTCGGTTCTGTCTTCGTTTTTTGGCGAAACCAGCAAAAGAGCACTTACATATTGCGAAGATTCAGAAGATCTTATTTCAGCTTTTCCCCCGTCCATCTTTTTACCTTTAACTATCACTGGAGGCTTACCATCTTCTCCGGCAGTAATTGCAGATCCTCCCAAAGCGTTTATAGCTTCTGTTAGAGGCCCAAGTGGCCTTTTTATAAGGCTGTTGTTGCCTGTGAGGATAGTGTATCCACCGACAGCCAAAGTAGAAAAGGCTGTCATGAATCTTATTCCGGTTCCAGATCCTCCCATGTTTAATACATTCTGAGGATGTTTTGGCTGTAAACCGTAAACTTTATTGCGGTTTATTCTGATTCCCATGTTCTTGAGCGCCCTTATCATAAGAACTATATCTTCCGGCAAGGGCCTGTTCATATTTATAATGCTTTCACCATTTGCAAGAGAAGCTGCAATCAGTGCTCTCTGTGCGTAACTTTTGCTAGGAGGTAAATTAGCTATTATTTTATCGCCAACAGAACCTTCTATTATGAATTTCATCATACATCACTGATGATTTCTATGCTGTATTTTTCGTTGGCCGGTCTAGTAAAAATATTTTTCATATCTTTAAATTTGTAATTATAACCTTCGGAAATCGCAAAATAAGCCGGGCCATTACCGGAAATCCCAGATATTGCTCCTTTTTTTACGGCTGCTATTACGGGCTCTGTCGGATACCCGTTTGCAGATGCAACTATCAAAGAATTCAAAAGCGAGGCAGAAAAATACTTTTCATTTTCTACATAATTAACTGCAAGAGTTCCAAGGTCACCAAAAATTTTTAGAGATTCTGGGTTTACCTTTTTTGACATACCTTCTTTTAGTCCTAATGTCACTGCCCATTTTTTTGGTGCCTCCCTTCTTTTTAGCAAAGAACCTGTACGATTATCCGAAATCACTATTCCTCCGTATATCGATGCATATGCATCGTCATATGCTCCAGTATAAGAAATACCCATTTTTTTGCTGACCTGTGCTGAAACTTTTACGGCGTTTTCTGGGTCCACATGGCCTTTTATCTTCTGGGCGCCTAAAGCTAAAGCAACAGTATAGGCGCTAGAACTCTTCAATCCCATTCCAATGGGTATTTCTGAAAATATAGAAACAGAATAATGACCGTCCACGCCTGAGGCTTTGAATATTTCTCTTGCTACTTCGTCACAGTCCCATTCTTTGTTTTCTCTTATTATAATCTTAAGAGGAAGATTAATCGCCATAACTGACCCTATCCCGTTTATTAATGCGTTAATAAAACTTAAACCACCCCAGACTCTAACCTTTATTTTCATATAAAGCAGACCTCATATCTTTTCTGTCAACTTTTATTCCTTTCCATATTTCAATTGAAAGGGCTGCCTGTTCAATCAGTATATCTATCCCTGAGATATAATCTTTTGCCATCTTCGAAAGAGCAGTCCCGTTAATGTCATAAGCAAGATCGATAACCGTTTTATAATTACCTTTTGCATAAAAATTAAGCAGAGCATCATCGTTAAAATACATGCCCATAGGTGTAGCGTTTACGAAAACGTCTGCATTTTTCGGTTCTTCAATAACTTCAGCGTGTGCCCCCCAGCTCTCTATCTTTGATTTTAAAGATAACGCTTTTTCTTTTGTCCTGTTATAGATAAAAAACTTAGAGCAACCCAAATTAAAAAGCGCAAAAGTCACAGCTCTGGCTCCACCCCCTGCGCCCAAAATCGTGGCTGTGCTGATTTTTTTCCCGCTAGCAAGGTTCATTATGGCCAGATAGTCGGTATTGTATCCGTAGGCTCTTTTCTGCTCAACTTTAACAGTATTGGCAGCACCTATTTTTTTGACTTCATCGCTTACATGATCTAGGTATAAAATTACAGATTTTTTATATGGTATCGTTACGTTAAATCCGTTAGATATAGTCTTCAGGCTAAATAAAACGGCGAAAAGGTCTTCTGGAGCAGTTTCAAATGCAACGTAATAATCTCCGAACCTGTTTAAAATTGCGTTATTTATTCTATAAGAAAGCGAATGCGATATAGGAAAACCTATCAGACCGTAGAGGGCCAATTTTTTAAGAACTTTACAAATTCATAGGCTTCATATTCTTCGGGCATACCTTCTACTACTCTTTCGTTTTTTAAATGGGTGTACATGAGCGGAGACCCAAGAACTACAGAGAGGTACCTGGTAAAGCTCCATTTATCCCCTACAGAAAAGGCGATAAGCTTTCCTTTTTCAATCGCAGAATACAAAGAAAGAACCATCAAAGCTTCTGTTATGTTTTCAGGATTGTTTACTATTTTTAAGTACTTTGCTTTATCTTTATACTCTGATATAAAAGAGTTAAGATCCTGCGTTGTAGGCTTCGTAAAAATATAATGTGTTGAAATTATCAGATTAAGACCGCTCGTATCAACGCTGCTTGAGATCTTTTTTAAGCTGTCAGCTTCAATATCAAAAAGGTAAGGATGATAGTCTTTCATAAGCTCAATAAGCTGTATTAGGTTCGTTATTTTGTAATCTTTGCTCATTCCACCCTCGGATGGGCTCCTGTAAGTTATTATACACCTATCCATAACCGAACTGAAGTAAGACGGCACATCTTTCGGATTTAGGCTTTTTATAGAATCGAGCCTTAACTCGATTAAGCTCCTTTCGTCCGTCCTGCTTATCTTTTTATACATTTCTTCAATGGTGTTTCCTAACAGAGACACAACTATGTTAACCATTTAGATCAGCTCTCCTTTATTTCCTCTTCTACTTTTAATCCAAAGTGTCTTCCAGCAGGCTCGCTTATCATGGCCAATACTTTATCTCCCTCCTTTATTTCTGTTACTGCAATAGGTTTACCATCTTCCCTAACAAGGGAAACCGTTTCAGCGTACTGAAGAATTACAGTACCAAAAAGACCTTCACCTTCAGCCATAATAAGCACCATAGGCCTCCTTTCAAGCTTAGACCTTCCTACAAAAACTATTCTGGCATTCCCTTTATAGTCAGATATCAGCACTTTATCTCCAGACTTTATTTCTGAAAGATATTTGGTTTTTTCTTGATCAACCAATACGTAGCTATGGACGGCTCCGGCATTTACCCTAAAAGGTCTAGGTGAAGTAAATTTAGATGCGAAGACCTCTGCATGTACCAGAAATAAAAATGATGAAAATGAACCTACAAGCATCCCTTCTCCCGGATTAAGCATTTCTACTGTGTCAACACAAACCCTTGATCCTTCGCCTATAAGCTTAATTCCTTTTATTACTACTGATTTTATTGCCACCTTTTTGTTCCCTATATTCAACGCTTCAACGTAAGACAAAGCTTCTTCAATACTTCTTGGAGAGATTATTACGTAATCTACACCTCTTTCCAAAACTCCCTTTAAAGCTAAGGCGTCCTGAACGCCTTTAGCTTCAGCATAAATTTCTAGTTTACCCGCAACTTGAGCTATGATGTTTTCAAACGGTATAACCCTCCAGTCAGAAGTGTCTATCAACACTCCACTTACTTTTTTTGAAATCATGTCTTTTAACGATTCGATGTCCTTTTGAGATTCTACTTTTACTTTTTGCACTGTGCTCAAATCATCGTATGATCTTATAAAAGTATCCAAACCATATTGTTTTAAGACTTCTTCTATTTCTTTTGCCTTTTTTTGTTCTTCTGGGAGCTTAACTATTACTTTCTTCATTGTAAGTTCTTACCGCATCATCTACATCAAGGTTATTAAATATTATCCTCCCCAATGCCTTTACAACAGCTCTAGGGTTTTTATCTTGGAATATGTTCCTGCCAAAAGTTACACCGATTGCGCCTGCTTCAATGGCGGCTTTTGCCATCTTAAAAACAGCGTTGATGCTATCAAGCTTGGGTCCTCCTGCTATAGCAACGGGAACCAGAGAACCTCTTACAACTTCTTTAAACGTCTCTATGTTTCCTGTAAATGGAGCCTTTACTATATCTGCCCCCAGTTCGCCGCCTAATCTCACAGCCTTTTTTATCAGTTCTGGATCATACTGATCCTTTACGTTTTCACCCCTTACATACATCATGGCTATAAGCGGCATGCCCCATCTGTCAGCTTCGTCTGCAACTCTGCCAAGCTTTGCAAGCATATCGTTTTCCATGTTTGCACCTACGTTTATATGCAACGATACTGCATCGGCCCCAAGAATTATAGCCTCCTCAACGCCCGAAACCAACACCTTATAATAAGGTGTTGGACCGTAGCTTGTGCTCGCGGAAGCATGCATGATTATTCCCAAATTAGGCTGGTATTTAAGTGCCTTTATAGGCCCTTTGTGAAGTATTATAGATGTTGCTCCTCCTTCGTCAACATCTTTAACTATTTTGTTTATATCTTCAAGGCCCCTTATAGGACCGTCACTAACTCCATGATCCATAGGGACGCAAAGCATTCTGCCTTCTCTTAAAATTTTCGAAAGCCGTCTTGCTTTACCTGTAGTCATACATCCACCCCTCTTTATGGAACATTTCAGCTGTTAATATTGTATTTCCGGCAGCACCTCTTATTGTATTATGAGACAGAAGCGTGTATCTTAAAGAGTGATCGTCGAAGCCTTTCCTTATTCTTCCTACAACCACACTCATACCGGGTACAGACCCAGCATATCTGTCAAGCCTTGTCTGCGGCCTATCGGGCTCTTCCCTCACTATTATTGGCTGATCTGGAGCTGTAGGTAGCTTTAGCTCTTGCGGTAACCCTCTGAAATTTCTTAAAACGCCAGCGGCATCTTCTGGTGTTATTTTTTTCTCTGTTTCAATAAATACGCTTTCCATATGGCCGTCTATAGTCGGAACTCTATGGCACATTGCAGCAACATCTATGTTTGCAAACTCTACACGGTTGTCGACTACCTTTCCCAGTATTTTGTTAGTTTCTACAAAAACCTTTTCTTCTTCATCCTTTATGTATGGTATTACGTTATCAAGTATGCTCATGCTCGCTACGCCCGGGAAGCCTGCACCACTTACAGCCTGCATGGTTGCTACTACTATCTTTTTTATTTTAAACTCTTCATGCAGTGGCTTTAGTGTTACATTTAAGCCTATCGAAGTGCAGTTAGGACCAGTTGTTAAAAATCCTTTCCACCCTCTTTTCTTCTGTTCCTTGACCAAGACCCACTGTTCATGGTTAATTTCCGGAATCAATAAAGGTACGTCTGGTTCCATCCTGTATGCTGATGCGTCGCTGTAGGTAGGAAAGTATTTTGCATAAAGAGGTTCTAACTCTCTAGCAGCATCAGTTGGAAGACAGCTGAAGAACATGTCTGCGTTTTGCTTTTCAGCATTAGCTTCCTCTACCATCATCTCTGATATTTCTTTAGGAGGTTCGTAGGACGTTACCCATTCTCCGGCTTTAGCTTCTTTAAACTTTTTGCCTGCCGACTTTTTACCTACAACATACTTTATGCTAAACCATGGATGATTTGCGAGCATCCGTACATATTCGGCACCTACCATTCCTGTGGCTCCTAAAATCCCTACTTCTAGTTTTTCCTTCATTGCTTCTCTACACCTCCACCTTTTGCCTTATAAGATTTAGCGCCTCTTCTGCGCTGTTTGAGCTTACATAAACTTTTATCGAACTTGTTGCAGTAATAACGCCGTAAATGTTTATGCCTTTTTCTGCAAGCGGCGAAACAACCATGCTAAGATAACCTGGAGTTGCTTCAAGATCGAAAGATTTTACAGTTATTTCTGTAAGCGAGGGCATTACGCTTATAGCTTTTGCTCCTCCGCTGTTTACAAGGTTTTCATGAACTTTCTGATATAGATCAGGTTTTTCTGAAACATAAAGTAAGATCGCTTTTGAACCTATAAAAAGACCGTATATTTGTGAACCGATTGAGTTTATTACGCTTGTTACCTTTTCTAATAGCTCAGAGCTATCATACTCTGGTATTATCGTAATCATGCTTACGTCTTTTGCCGTGATAGAAACACCTATTCCGTTTGTCGGGTTTACGATAGTTCCGCTGGAAAGACCTGCATCTAAGCTTGTAACTCTTAGTACGGTGTTTAAGTATTTGAAGGCCTTGTAATGTATAAGACCTGAACCTCCAGCTGATAAGGCGAGCGCCTCGTCAATATCAAGCTCGTCAAGAGCCTTTACGTTTTGAGCTTTTTTTGGATCGCCTGAGAAAGCAATGCCTACATCTTTAAAAAGAACGACCTCTCTAGCATTAAGAGCATTTCCAAGCACTACTGCGGTAGTATCACTTCCTCCTCTACCTAGAGTCTGTATTTTCTTTTCTTCATTTATACCTATGAAGCCACATACAACCGGTATTTTCCCATTTTTTATCAGAGGAAACAGCTTTTTTTGAACGTCTTCTTTTGTTTTTTCGATGTCGACGTCTGCATTAAGGTAATCCCCAAAACTGTGTACGGGCCAGAGATCATCCTGCGGATCTACAAGGATTGCATCTATTCCGTTTGCTTTAAGTGCTCCAACCATTATTCTTGCGCTTACCCTTTCTCCCATCGAAATTATTTCAGCTCTGTCTGCCTTGTCCTCTATATGAAGCTTGTTAGCTATATCGTCTAACTTGTTTGTTTCTCCTTTAAGGGCTGAGACCACAACAACAACATTTTTTCCTTCAGATACAATTTTTTGTATTGTAGAAATTGTTTTCTTTATTTGATCGGGGTCAGTAAGGACGGATCCTCCCATCTTCAGGACGTATATAAAGTAAATCACCTTCCACCATTTTTCCCCTCGCAAATGTTTTATTGATGATATATTAAAACGTTATGGAATACAAAAAGCTAAAAAATTTGAAGGACGAAAAGCGTTAGAACGACCTTGCTACTATAACCTTTCTGATAGCCTTTTCTCCACACCAAGCACATTTTTCTCCAGCTTTTTCTGTTTCGCCGACCAGTTCCCCTCTTATTTCGTATCCTTCTGTTGTTTTCTTGAGGTCCTGTGCACATTCGGATCTTCCACAGAAGTTAATCTTGATTATGGGATATTCTTTAAGCATGCTTATCACTTCATCTTTGTTTTTTGCTTCCGGAATACTTTTCATAGTTTCTGACTTCTTCTTAAGGTTATCCTTCATGTCTTCCAATATCTCATCTAATTTGTTTTTTAGATCTTTTAATGGCACTGTAATTTTCTTCCTCATATCTCTTCTAAAAACCGTGACGGTGTTATTTTCTGCTTCCTTCCTTCCTATTTCAATCCTCAATGGAAAGCCATAAAGCTCGCTTCTGTAGAATTTTTCTCCTGGTGTTTCTTCACCAAAATCAGGAATAAAAACGTAAGGTTTAGCAGATTCTAACACTTTTTGAACGTATTGTTTAACCGCTTCCTCAGAACTTCCATAGTATATAGGAATTATTAAGCCTTTAACGGAAGAAAGTTGGGGTGGGATATAAAGCCCATAATCGTCTCCATGAACAGAAATTATCGCCGCAAGTATTCTTGTTATGCCTATCCCAAGGGTGGTACTGTAAGGAGTTCTGTAACTACCATTCTGATCCAGATATTTAACTTCAAATGGTTTGGTAAAGTTCTGACCCAAATAGTGGGTTGTAGCTATCTGCAAAACCTCTCCGTTCGGCATTATTGCATCATAAGCGTAGCTTTCGTCGGCACCTGGAAATCTATCAAAAGGTTCCCTTTTAACTATAAGGTAGGGGATTCCTAATCCCTTAAGCTGTTCGCTCATCATACTTATGTCTTCTTCTACATGCTTCTTTGCTTCATATTCGCTTGAAAATACGTTGTGGGTTTCTATCCAAAGGAATTCTCTACCTCTAAAAAGAGGTCTGGTTGCCTTTGTTTCATACCTATAAACAGCAACTGACTGGTAAGTCTTCATTGGGAGATCCCTGTAGCTCTTTATCCATATGGAAAACATTGGATAGAAAGCTGTTTCAGATGTAGGCCTTATTATAAGGGGTTCCTCAAGCTCTCTCCCTCCAGCCTTATTTACTATAAAAACTTCTTCTTCAAAACCTTTGATGTGTTCTGCCTCTTTTTTAAAGGCGCTAAAATTTATAAAAAGAGGAAAAAGGTATTTTCTATGTCCCCTTTCCTTTAATTTAGATTCAAAAAGTGAATAAAGCGAATCTATGATTTCCATTGCTTTGGATTTATAGACCACAGTTCCCTTTACGCCATACCTTATGTCAATAAGGTCAGCGTTATAAATAACGTAATCATACCACTGGCTAAAGTCTTTTTTGCTAGGTCTTGCTTGCATGCCTTTTTTAAATTCTGATTTAAATATAAGCGTTTAATCATTATCTTTATGGATAAAGATTTGGGAAAATTAAGAATTAGAAGATCGCTGAATGGCTTTTCTTCTGAAAATTATACTTATGCGACAGCCCCAGCAATAGGTCTGCCTGAAGATACACTGCCTTTTTTCTCGCTTTCTTATGCACTAGGCAACATTTATGCAAAATTTTCAGAACCGCTTTATGTGTTTGACGAAATTTTATTCCCTCCAGAAGATTGTAAAAAAGCAAGAACATTATATGAAACATATCTGAAGGAGGCCGAAAATTTTGGAGTCGAGGTAATTGGCGGACATACAGGTTGCTATGACGGCCTTGAAATGCCCTTGATAGTAACAAACGCTGTAGGAAGAAGAGTGAATTTAAATCGAGAAAAAACAGCTTTTGGCGATAATGTTCTTCTTATTGGTAAACCTTTCTTAGAATCAGAATGGCTTGAATACTTGGCAGGTAAAAGTAACAACGAAATAGAGTGGAGAAAACTCACACCCGTAAAATTTTTAAAAACTTTGTATAAAACCAGCGAAGTAAAACTTCTGCATGATGTTTCGGAAGGAGGGTTATGGGGTGCACTTTTAGAAATACAGGAAAATAATGGTTTGGGAATAAAGCTTGATGAAAATTTTTATAAGCTTCTAGGTGGAAGGTCTGCAGCTGATCCTTCTTATGGCGCAGTTATAGCTATAGTTGACAAGGCACATTATAGATCTGTGTGTAATAAATTTGAAGATTGCATGATTATTGGCGAAATAACAAGAATAGAAGAAGGGTTAACTGCAAAATTTTCTTCTGAGTTAGTTGAGTTATACGGAGCTGTTAGTAGCTGGGATGTTAAGCTTAACAAGCTTGCTGTCTTTCTAAAAAAAGTTAAAAACATAAAATGTTTGAGAGAACTCCTTCCAGAGGTCGGTACCAATGTAGTTTTAGCTGAATCTCCAGGTGACCCAGTTGAAAAGATAGCAGGGGTAGACGGAAGAATAGTCAGAAGCATTAAAGGTATAAGGGTAGGAAAACCGGCTTATGGTTCTTCAAAACATATGGCGCTGGTGCTTAAAGAAGCGATGAAGAGCGATCAAAACATCAGAGCTGCCATAAATTTAAGGCTTCATGAAGGCGTTATGAAGATTTTAAAAGATATGGGCTATGGGTTACAGGAGGTTAAAAGTACCGACTCATATTGTCCGGTTTTGGAAGAGCTCAAACAAAAAGGGCTAAAATCGTGGGCTTTAGTGGAACCACCAGGCTATGGACTTGAAGGAAATATAGTGATATTTTCAAAAGATCTTGATGAGCTTTTAAAACTTCTAGTAAAAATATGTGAAAATTTACAGAAGCTTTTTTCATAATACAGGTTTTGCCGTTTTATTATGTTAATTCTTAACTTTATGTATTGATTTATAAGACATAAACCACTTGTGAACTACCATAACCTTGCGGTCAGGGCTTCCCGGTTCATAGCCGCGCTTGCTTTCACATTAACCTACTGTTTTGAAATCTTTTTCATGTCAAACTTCAGCTCATAAGTTTTTGCTTCCTGAGATTTTTTCATGAGAAAAGTTTCTTTCCTCTAACCCATTAATTCTTTTCAGGGTTATGCATCAGCCTGTAAATATCGTGTTCTGAAACCTTTAAAAACTTCTGCAATGGGCTATCCACAGCTCACGGAAGAGGATTTTTGCTCCCTTAACCCCCGAAAAGTTAAACTACAATATGGGTTTGCATGCATTTAACAAGTCTTTACGCCTATATGCATAGGATTACCAAAATCGCATATTTCTAATGTGAAAACAAGCTTGGCTGTAAACTGAGAAGATTTAACTCGGTGTTTGGACAGTTAACTCATGCTGCATAGACGCCTTCTTCTATAATATATTTTTCACGCGCCAGACTCATCATCTTTGTTGTAAAGAATATGCTAAAAAGAACTACGATTATTGCGAATACAAAAGATGACCATGCAGCTAAACCTATTCTTCCTTCATAAGTATAAATATCAAGTATCTTCATAAGACCTGAGTTAGCTATTAAGCTCTGTCCATCATATATCTGAGGCCAGTATTCGCCAATCATAAGTCCTCCCCAAGCGCTGTTTATTGTGCTGGAAAGGCCAGCTATCAGATATGGAAATGTCGCGGGCAGTATTACCTTTCTCATTTTTGTAAAAAACCCCATTTCGTAATTATTCATTATTTCCCAAAATTCTACCGGTATTGCCTGAACACCCATCCAGAAACTATAGAATACATAATAAAAGGTGCTAACAAACCCCAAGAAAATTATGTAAAACTCCGTGCCTATAGGACTAATCAAAACATATTTGTAAGTTAAAAAGAATACTATGGGAAAATAAATTGGTGCCGGGAATGCAGATATTATCTGAATAACGGGGAGCAAGAAAGATGCAATTCTCTGTCTTACAGCTAAAATATATCCTACTGTTATTGATAATACGAGCGATACGACGGCTATTAGTGCTACTCTAATATAATCTATACCAAGGTTGTAAAGTATAGATGGAGTGTGAAATAATAAAAAGGACCAATATTTTAAAGGTATTGAAGTTACAAAGATTGCTATCTCCCAGCTTATTAAAACAATAATGACAGCACCTGTAGAAAAAATCAGGTATTTTGTGCTTTTTCTTAACCTTTCCCATCTCTTACTTACAGGCTGTCTAACTGGCAAAGGCACTTTTGCAAGGCTTACAAAAAACCTCGACAAACGCTTCATAGGGCCTGTAAGTGAATTCCACCTTTCGGAACTTCTCATCAGATTTATCCTTCCTCTTCTCCTTACTGGGGTCATTGTATCCAAACCATACTTTGCAACCGCATATCTTGAATAAAACCTAAAGATAAAAGTTAATGCCGAGACCCATGCAGCTAGAGTTGCAAGACCTATGTAAACTAGGTCCCATTTCCCTTCTGTTATGAGCGCTGGTAGTACATACCCTATACCAAAAACGTGGAATGAAGTACTACCTACAGTAAAAACCTCGCTCACAGTTATGTAAAAAAGAGCATCAGCAAAGCTCGGAAAGAGGTTCGCGGCTATTTTTGGCAGCGAAAACGGTATATAAAGATGCCTAAGCTTCTTAAAAAACCCAAATCCATAATTTTCAGAAACTTCAAGTAAATCTAAAGGTACCGTTTTGAAAGACTGATACTGTGCAACCCAAATGTTCCAGACAACGGCAGTAAAAACCAAAAAGTCAGCGGCTAACTCAGTGCCTAGGTATCCTCCTATTCTGTAAACAAATATCACAAGCACAACAGGAAAGAACGTTATTACAGGAACCGATTCCATTGCGGCGATAGTAGGTATGTATATGTTTTCAAAAATTTTACTCTTTATAGAAGCATAAGCTAAGAACCACCCAAGAATTATTGAAAGTATTATTATTCCCAAAACTCTGCCGATGGTTGCGAGAGTTGCAAGCTGTATTACTAGAACCTGATTCATGCCGCTCATCTTATGGGCGTTAAAGAAGAATAAATTTTATCCAAGTATTTATCAAATTCTGGATCTTTAGCACTTCTTGGTCTTGGCATGTCTATTATCAGGTCATCTACTATTTTAGCAGGAGAGCCGTTCATAACAAGCACCCTATCTGAAAGTTCTAGTACTTCGTTTAAATTATGCGATACAAGTATTACTGTTTTTAGCGTTGTATCCGGATTAAATAACATGTCATATATTTCGTGCCTTAAACCCTCAGCAGTAAGCTCATCCAGATGGACAAAAGGCTCATCCATCAAGAGCACCAGCGGATCTGCTGCAAGAGCTCTTGCTATAGCAACTCTCTGTCTCATGCCACCGCTCATTTCTTTCGGATAAAGATTTTCTGCGCCTTTTAAACCAACAACTTCTAGCGCTTTCATTGCTTTGTAATTTATTTCATCTTTGCTAAGTTTTCTGCTTACAAGCCCTAGCTTAACGTTTTCCAAAGCTGTCATCCATGGAAATGTTGCTATAGACTGGTGGATGAGTGCTATCTTGTATGTTGGCTTTAAAACCTCCTCCCCCATAAGAAATATCTTGCCCGTTGTTGGAGGTATAAGACGACCTATGACTCTTAAAAGCGTGCTTTTCCCTATTCCAGAAGGGCCGACTATTGAGACAAATTCATTTTCCTGCGTAGAAAAACTTATACTCTTAAATACCTCTTTCCCGCTTGGATATTTATAGCTCACATCTAATACGTTCAATATTTCAGCAATATTACATCGCCTTATACTCCTTTGTACTAAAAATATATAATTATTTTTAACTAAAAATTAAGGATTGTAAAGTACCAGTTCCTCTTCGTATATCCTTCCCGCATACATACTATAGGGTGGAAGTACTTTTTTCGGCGACGATCCAATTAATCTAGCTAACATTTCAGAAGCCTCTTGGTCGTTAAACTTTCCAGATAAAAGCTCTAATGGACATCTTAAATTTACTGGCCTAAAAGGTATAACGTGCCTAGTTGACTTTGGGGGAAATAAGGTTCCGGTTATACCTGCATTTATAACCTCTTCTTTTTTAGGCTTTTTAACATACAAAATGAGGAATCCATTTTTTAAGTGCTGTTCTATCTCTTTTTCCATTATTCCAGAATACTCTTTTGTTCTTTTGTCAAATTCCCTTATCAAGTTGAAACGTTCGAATCCTGTTACATTCAAAGAAGAAAAATAGCCTGTATTGCCAACTAAAATTGCTATTGGCGATTTCTCGTTGTCAACAGCCTGCATAGCTTCTAACTGGTTAGACGCTTTTTTTAGTTCTAAAACAACCTTAAGCTCATCCAAAAGAGCCGTGGAAAAATTTCTTACGGCCCTGAGCCATCTATGAACCTTTATTTTTTCATCGAAATAATCAACCTTTGCAACCATTATTCTTTTAGCATCAATAGCCTTTAAAGCTGAAATTCTGTGCATTCCGTCTAATGCCACATTAGTATTTTTATCCACAATAACGGGGTCGATCTGAACACCATCCTTTTTTATAGATTTTACGAGTTCAGAGGTGTTCTTTTCAATTATTTCTTCATGAGGCTTAACTTCAGAAATTTTTAAAAATGTTATCGTAAAAGATAACTGGTCTGTCCAACTGTTACTGCTCAACCTTTTCTGCCACCTTAGACCTTATAACAATCCTAGTTATGTAACCAGCAACTTTATTTCTTAAATACTTTGATTTGACCTCCGCTATTTCGTTTAAAACTTTTTTGTTTTCTTCAAAATTATTGGTAAATTTTTCACGATATTGTTCTAATAATTCCTCTGCTAATTTTCTTATCCTGTTCATTCACATTTCCTTAATAATTTTAGGTTTTAAGTTTTTTCTAAAAAAGGAAGGCAAAGCTTTCAATACGTTTTTTGCAATTAATAATAAGGCGAAGTTACAATAATCAATTTGAATAAAAATGTTTATAATCATAAAATTACTTTGAGTGATTCAATTTAACGACAGTGTTTTGATCTTAATATTCTATTAAACGTTCTATGATAAATTTAAATATAAATAATATATGATTGTTTTTTATGCAATACGCAAAACTCGGATGGAGCAGTTTAAAGATTTCCAGAATAGCTCTTGGCGGCATGTCTTATGGCAGTAAAGAGCCTTGGATGGCACAAAAAGAAAGCGCTCTTAGGATCATAAAAAAGGGGTTTGATTTAGGTATAAACTTTATAGATACTGCTGATGTATATTCAAATGGAGAATCAGAAAAAATAATTGGTGAAGCAATAAGGGGTTATAATAGAGAAGAAATAATAATAGGAAGCAAAGTAGGTCTAGAATTTGGCAATGGAATAAACAATAGTGGACTTTCGCGAAAGAGACTTTATACACAACTTAGCGGTTCTTTACAGAGATTAAATACAGAGTACATAGATATATACCAGATTCACAGGTGGGATTATTACACTGATATCGAAGAAACGCTTTCGACATTATCTCAATTTATTAATGAAGGAAAGGTAAGGTATCTTGGAGCAACGTCTATCTACGCATTTCAAATACAGAGACTGTGGGATCTAGCAATTTATAAAGGGTACGAAAAGCTCGTTTATTACTCTCCCCGCTATAACCTAGCTTATAGGGAAGAAGAAAGAGAATCAATACCTTTATGCAGAGAGTTAAACATAGCTATAGCTCCCTACAGCCCTCTAGCAAGAGGGTTTTTAACTGGAAAATATAAAAGAGATCAAACACCAAACACCGTTAGATACCTTACTGATAAATATCTTCCTACGGGTTATTTCAAGCCAGAAGATTTTGACGTCGTAGAGAACTTAGAAGAAATGGCAAAACAAAAAGGAATAAAACCAGCTGTTTTGGCATTAGCTTGGCTTTTTAATAAGCCATACATAACTACAGTCCTATTAGGGGCAACAAAACCTGAACATCTGGATGATGCTGTACAGGCGCTAGAAATAAAACTTACAGAAGAAGAAATGAAACTCTTAGAAAAACCATACAGGCCCCATGAACTTATGGGGCCAACAAAATCCCCTTTAGTTCCCTAAAGCTTTCTTTAACGTTTCTGCTATTTTTTCTGGTCCAACGTCTGCTATATAATAGCCAAGCCTGGGCCCGTTATCAGAGCCAAAGATTATTTGGTAGAGCTTTTTAAAAAACTCTGAAGGTTTTAAGCCTGTGGATTTTGCTATTTCGTATATTGAATTCTGTATAGATGCACCATCTTTAATTGTTTTTAAAGCTTCGATGAGCTTCCTTACTGCTTCTTTTTCTTGATCGCTAAGCTGAACCTGAACTTGGACTACCGTAACGTGATCTCTAGCCATATTATGCGCAAGCTGGATTTTTTCAACAAGCAGGTTATCTATTTCTTTGTAACCGTATGCAATAAGCCGCTTTTTTATGAAATCCATATAGTTATCTTCTGGAGCTATTGTTGCAAGTTGTACAAGCAATCTATAAGGAACATGCACAGGCATCTTTTCTGGAATCTTTAACAAATTTACGTATTCATAAAGCCCCTTTAATTTAGGAGGAAGTGATTTCTTAAAATAACCTTCTTCAAGCCTGTCATATTCTTCCATATATGATGGTACATCTTCGATTGAAACCTCCCTAGCGCCCTTTATTCTTTTGTACATTAGCAGCATGAGGCTCTGTTTTGTTCCATACTTTAACCATGCCTGCGGCGTTATTACGTTCCCGGCTGATTTTGAAAGCTTTTTTCCGCCTTTGTCAAGAAACATTTCATATTTTACATGGTACGGATGTGGATAACCCAGTATCTCGTCAGCTACCCAGTCATTAAACTTCACTGAATCCGCTATATCTTTTCCGTAGGCTTCAAACCTTATACCTAAAGCTGACCACCTTGAAGCCAGTTCTACTTTCCAGCTTAGTTTGCCTTCACCTTCTTTTATATCTATATCCCCTTCATATCCACAGCCAGGAATTAGCCTGCCTCTTATCTTAGTTCCTTTGCACTTAAAATGGACCTTATCGGTCTTTAGGTCATAAGAAATTGCTTCTGTAGTATATATTCTACCACATTTAGGACATATAACAAAATAAGGCAAAGCTTTAGTAAATTTCTCCTGACCGAGAGTTTCCTTTAGCTTATTTCCGATTTTTTCAGAATTAATCAACACTTTTCTTATCTGTTCTATCAAAAGACCTTTTTTATAAACCTCTGATCCTCTCATGTATTTGTATTCGATACCAACTTTGTCTAGAGACTCTGTAAGCAAAGAGCCGATGTGTGCGCCAAAGCTGTCATGACAACCAAATGGATCTTTTATTCTAGAAACGGGTTCAGCAAGATGCTCGTTCAACCAATCAGGGAAACCTATAGGAACTTTTCGTAGACCGTCCATGTCGTCAGCAAAGGATACAAGCTCACTTTTAAACCCCTGTACCTCAATTGCCATTTTTACTCCATAAGCTCTAGCAACGTCAGAAAAGCTTCCTAAATGAGGTATACCAGAAGCACCAAGACCGCTTTCGACCCTTACTAAGCTCATGTCCCTTCCAAGAGATTTTTCCCTTTCTATCACATGATAAGCGACTTTATCTAGCCAGGTACCTTTACCTATTATCACAGCTAAAGGTAATTATAAATAAAATTTAAGCTGTTCGAAAATAACTTTTTGCTTATCTGTAATATGGAACCGGGGCTTTTTCCATAACCTTTCCTTCTCTGGATGCTCTTACTCTCTTTATGGCTTCTTCAAAGTGCTGCTGCAGTATGAAAACTTTCTCCAAATCTTTCTTATAATCTTCGTCATTTTGATGCGATTTTAGGTATTCCTGTAAAACTATTGAGATAGCAGTGTTAACAACTGATTCGATGTCAGCACCGCTGAAGCCTTCTGTAGCTTCTGCTATTTTTTCTAGGTTAACAATGTCGCTTTCGTTGCAAAGTCCATTAATTGCTTCGTTATGTGTGCACAAAGGTACACCTCTTGTATGAATCTTTAGTATTTCCATCCTTGCCTGTTTGTCTGGCATCGGAACGTATATGAGTTTGTCAAACCTGCCAGCTCTGAGAAGGGCAGGATCTATCATGTCAATCCTGTTTGTTGAAGCAACAACTACAACACCATGCAAAGGCTGTATGCCGTCAAGCTCTGTTAAAAGCTGAGAAACAACCCTTTCTGTTACACCGCTGTCGGTTGCATAGCCTCTTACTGGGGCTAGTGCGTCTATTTCATCAAAGAATATTATGCATGGTGCTGCCTGTCTAGCTTTTCTAAATATTTCACGAACGGCCTTTTCTGACTCTCCAACCCATTTACTTAAAAGTTCTGGACCCCTTACGCTGATAAAGTTAGCTTCGCTTTCTGTTGCTACAGCCTTGGCTAAAAGAGTCTTTCCTGTGCCTGGTGGACCATACAGCAGTATTCCCTTAGGTATTTTATAATTAAGCCTCTTATAAACTTCTGGGAACTTCAAAGGCCACTCTACAGCTTCTCTTAGCTCGGTCTTTACTTCTTCAAGTCCTCCAATATCTGACCATTTTACATCAGGCGTCTCAAGATAAACTTCCCTCATAGCCGATGGCGTTATTTCTTTTAGAGCGTCTAAGAAATCTTGCATCGTTACTCTTATTTCGTTTAAAACTTCAGCCGGAATTCTTTCATCTTCTAAGTTTATCTTTGGTAAGACCCTTTTTAGCGCCTTCATAGCTGCTTCTTTTGCCAAATATTCCAGATCAGCCCCTACAAAACCGTGAGTCTGTGACGCTATCTTTTCAAGATCTACATCTTCAGCTAGTGGCATGTTCCTTGTGTGAATCTGAAGTATTTCGAGTCTTCCTTGTTTATCAGGTACTTTGAGCTCTATTTCTCTGTCAAATCTTCCTGGTCTTCTTAAAGCAGGATCTATAGCGTTAGGCCTGTTAGTCGCCCCTATTACTATAACTTTACCCCTTGTTTCTAGCCCATCCATAAGAGTTAAAAGCTGGCTTACTACCCTTCTTTCGACTTCACCAGTTACTTCATCCCTTTTTGGAGCTATTGCATCTATTTCGTCTATAAATATTATAGACGGGGCTTTTTCCTTTGCTTCCTGGAACTTTTCCCTTAACCTAGCTTCTGATTCGCCATAAAACTTGCTCATTATTTCAGGACCGGATATATGTATAAATGTAGCGTTCGTTTCATTGGCTACAGCCTTGGCTAAAAGAGTCTTTCCTGTGCCTGGTGGGCCATACAGCAAAACTCCCTTAGGCGGTTCTATGCCCAATCTTTCAAAGAGCTCAGGGTGTCGGAGCGGTAATTCGACCATTTCCCTTATCTTTTGAATTTCATCCTTTAAGCCTCCTATATCTTCATAAGTCACGCGCGGAACGCCCTTTAAACCTTGTCCCCTACCTGTCCTTTCAATTATTGTCTTCTGATTTATTATGACAGCTTCTGCATTAGCAGGAGATGTTTGAATTACGTTGAAAGTAATCCTTCCTCCAAAATAAGGAACTATAATGTTATCACCTTTAACAACTGGAAGACCTTCAAGAGCATCAGTTATATACCTTTCATCTATATAAGGAACTTCCTCCATTGGAGAAATTACTATTCTTTCTGCAGGTACAGCCTTAACTTTTCTTATTGCTACGTTATCTCCTATAGCAACTCCAGCATTTGACCTTATAAGACCGTCAATTCTTATTATACCTCTGCCTTCATCAGTTGGATATAACGGAAGAACCTTTGCAACGGTTCTCCTTTTACCTTTAATCTCTATAACGTCACCACTCTGAAGGTTAAGCATATCCATAACTTCATAATCAACCCTAGCGACGCCCCTTCCGACGTCCCGTGTATAAGCTTCCATTACCTTTAACGTTACCGTACTAGACTCTGACATTAACCATCATGTAATTACACAGTAGAAATCCTTTTATATTTTTCCCAAATAATTTTTAGAATGAGTTAATCTGAACCGAAAATATGAATTAACTTACATGCTATAGA
The DNA here is from genome assembly GCA_023256355.1 of Nitrososphaerales archaeon. Lineage (GTDB taxonomy): Archaea > Thermoproteota > Nitrososphaeria > Conexivisphaerales > UBA164 > CAYFFZ01. Next base: position 28,495 of record JAGDXJ010000003.1, read on the forward strand.
ATTAGTAATCGTGCGAACTACCTAACGCTTGCTTGCTGAGCTTTATCAATTATAGCCGTGCTTGCTTTTTGCATGTATTCCATCATGTTATTGTAAGATCATCCCCGGGCGTCTCGCCTGCGTTCCACAGGCAAAGCCCCTTATCTTTTATCACCAAAGCTGACGCAACATCCCTGTCAAACCAGGAACTGCACGAGGGGCACGTGAATTCCCGATCCGACAGCTTCAGCTCAACCACTGTTCCGCACACAGGACATACCCCTGCTGTCTTAACAAACCTGTCTACTTCGATCGGAGTGCTAGGCTTCCTCTTCAAGGCATCATGGATTCCCTTAGATCTGCAAAGGAAATGGGACTTTCGCCACCTTAACTCCATAAAGCTAAAAAACTCTTTTTTCAGCAAAAACTGATATAGCCTAAAAGTCTGTTCATATACCATCAGCTATGGGTTGACAGGCTTGTACCATCAAGGAAAATTTAAAAAACTCTCATAAAGTCGCATTGTTCATTTTGCCACTAATGTCAAAGTTTTCGAGCTTTTGTAAAGCCTCAACGTAAAAGTCTTAAAGACCTTGCATTAGGATTATCCATATTTTTAATTATTGAATTCTTCTTGTGGTATAACATCAGCTAAAAGTTATTTTGTTAATATTTTAAAAAATTATAAAATTTGACTATATTAAACCAGCAAAAAAGGAAACTCCTTCAACCTCTTTAAGATTAAAACTCAGATCTGAACTTTTATTAAAGAGTCAAGAACAAATTGCGCAGCTCTTTCTAGATAATTTTTAAGTTCATCGGCGCTCAATAATTGAGTTTTCCTTAAAAGGTTATTACTTACCATGAATAAAGCTCCAGTTTTGAACTTTCTGAGGTTCGCAAGACCAAAAAGGGTGTAAGATTCCATTTCGACACCTATATACCCAAGATTTTTCAACTTGTTAACATAGTCTTCCCCTTCAGCATAAAAGGCGTCATCAGAATAAACTGGTCCTATATAGTGTTTCAAATTTCTTTTTTTCGCCTCTTGCATCAAAATTTCAACTATTTCAAATGCGGGGGAAGTTGGTAAAGGTACGTCCTTTGAATATTGCCAGATTGTGCTACCTACAGGACCAAAGGCACCAGTGGCTATTACCAGATCCCCATAATTCATATCAAAATCAAGGCCCCCTATTGTACCAAACCTTATCATTGCTTTGGCCCCAAGCAAAAACAGTTCTTCTGCAACTATCGCTATTGATGGCCCCCCTATACCGTGGCAGGAAACTGTTATCTTTTCTCCTTTATATTGTCCCGTGTAAGTTATGTAACCCCTGTTTTCGTTTACCAACCTGGCATTTTCAAGCATTTTGGAGAGCATTTTAACTCTATCAGGGTCACCTGCAAGCAAAACTCTTTCAGCAATATCTTTTTTATCCGCTTTTATATGAAGAGGCATGACTATCAGGTTCTTAAAGAGGATTATTAATGTTACTAAACGTCTTTTTACGAATTTTAACAAAAAAGTAAAAGTATAATCAGACAACTTTTAATATTTCCTATAAGCAATACTATGTATGCCAAAATATGAGGATATAGATCATATAAGCAAAAAAGTAGCAGATCTAAGCAGGGCTAGGCAATCATTGATAGAAGAACTAGAAGCAATCATGTTTTATGATGAAAGGGTGAGTGCTACTGATGATCCAACTTTAAAGGATGTTCTTGCACATAACAGAGATGATGAAAAGGAACATGCGGCTTTATTGATAGAATGGCTAAGAAGAAACGATCCAGAATTTGAGAAGGAGCTTAAGGAAAAATTATTTTCAACAAAACAGCTCAAAGACCTTGGAGATTGATCATGGGCTTAAAGAGGACTTTTTTACTAAACTTTAAGGCTTATCCAAACAGTTACGGAGAAAAAGCCGTAAGTCTAGCAAAACAGATTGATATGCTTGCTGAAAAGTATCAATATATAGAAATAATACTTGCTGTTCCTGCAACTATGATTGAAAGAATTTCCAGATCAGTTACAAAAGTAAAAGTTTATGCTCAGCATGTTGATCCGGTAAAGGATGGTGCTTATACAGGACATATAACTGCTGAAATGATAAAGGAATCTGGGGCTAATGGGAGTATGATAAACCACAGTGAGAAAAGGATAAGAATGGATGAAATTGCTGAGGCAATAAAATATCTTCACTCTATAAGCTTAGAATCGGTCGTATGTGTCGACAGACATGAACTTGTAGCACCGGCAGCGTTTTTATCTCCAACATATGTTCTCGTAGAACCCCCTGAACTTATAGGCACCGGTATATCTGTTTCAAGAGCCAAACCTGAGGTTATAGTAAAGTCTGTAGAAGAAATAAACAAAGTTGGAGGAAAACTTCTTGTTGGAGCCGGAATAAGTAGTAAAGAAGACTCGAAAAGGTCTGTTGAACTTGGAGCCTCAGGCGTTGGTTTAGCCAGCGCAGTAATGAAAGACCCAAATCCTGTGGCTAAAGCGGAAGAAATAATCACAGGGTTAATGTGAGCAAAAAACAGTCTGATTTATGATCAAAAATAGAAATACAGATAAAGCTTTTAAACAATAATTGATTTTAAATCTTATCTTATGCAGCAAGGCGACCATCTGATGACAGATAAAAACTGGTCATCGCTCGTTCATAACGGGATATATGTACCAGAACCTTATAGGGCAAAAGGGATACCGCTCATAGTAAACGGTAAAAAATATTACCTTAAAGACGAAGCCGAGTTGATGGCGCTTCACTTTGCTGCTAAGATGGATAAATATATCAACGATGAAGTTTTTATAAAAAATTTTGAAAGGGATTTTAAAAAAAGATTACCGCCAGAGCTAAGGGCTTACAGTGTACTGGATATGGACTTTTCAGAGTTCAAAAACGAGCTTAAGATACAAAAGGAAATAAAGAAAAACAAAAGTAAAGAAGAAAGGAAAGAAGAAAGAAAGAAGAAAGAAGAAATAAAAAAGAAATACGCTTTTGCATTTCTTGATGGCAAGCAGGTTCAGCTTTCTGCGTGGAGAGTTGAAGAACCTGGAATTTTTATAGGAAGAGGGAATCATCCTTTAAGGGGCAGGTGGAAACCCCAAGTACTTAAAGATGACATTGTGCTGAACATGAGCAAAAATGCTCCAAAACCACCAGGAAGTTGGAAAGCTATAGTTCACCGACCAGATGTATTATGGGTTGCTTACTGGAAAGACAAGCTTACTGGCAAAGAAAAATACGTGTGGTTTCACGAATCCGTGCACCTGATGCAGAGAAGAAACAAAGACAAATATGATTCTGCGCTTTACCTAGGTAAAAAGATAGCAAAAATCAGAAAACTGATAATGTCAGGAATGAAATCTAGAAACATAAAAACAAAAAAGATAGCGACTGTTGCTTACCTTATAGATACTCTTTGCATGAGGGTTGGAGACGAAAAGGATAAAGATGAAGCGGATACTGTTGGTGCAACAACTTTAAGGAAAGAGCATGTTTTTATTGAAGGGAATGAAGTAAAATTCAAGTTTTTAGGAAAAGATAGTGTACTTTGGGAAAAGAAGATAATCAATCCTCCAGACGCCTTTTTGAAAAATTTAAGGTATTTTATAGAAAAATCCAAGAGTGGTCAGATATTTGAAGGTATAGATTCTAGGGCTGTAAACAGATTTTTAAACAAGGCAGTACCAGGTTTAACAGCTAAAGTCTTTAGGACATACCATGGAACGCTTACTTTTTATTCTTATTTAAATAACGTTAAAGATAAAATTCAGGATGAAGATGAAGCTTTGTACCATGTTAAGGTTGCAAATTTGATGACTGCTATAAGGTTAAATCACAAAAGAACGCCTCCAGCAAATTATAAAGATTCATTAGAAAAAAAGATAGGCGAGCTTTATGAAATACTAGTAAAAGCCAAGAAGAGTTTGCCTGATTCTTATATGAAAAAGATAAGAAAGCACGAAATACAGATACAAATCCAGAAAATGGTAAAGGATTATAACTTAAACACATCCATCAAAAACTATATAGACCCACGGGTTGTTATAGCATGGGCACGAAAAGTTAATTTACCTACGGAAAAGATTTACAGTTCGTCTTTGAGAAGAAAATTTAAATGGGCTAACAAAGCGAAAATAGGCTGGGAAGCGCTACAAAAATTCCTTGAACCGTATGAACCCCCAGAACAGGACATAAAGGAAATGCTAATGAATACTCTTAATGAAAAAATACGCGAGTCGTTAAAAAAGGCTTAAACGTTTTAGTAAAATATAAAAGGGGCATAAAGTTAGTTTTAAATATAATGGCGTTCGAGCACAGCATTTCATTAAACGTGAAAGTTAGAGAGGTTATGAGTTCGCCTGTTGTTACAGTATCTCCTACAGATTCAGTACTTGAAGCGGCAAAAAAGATGAGTGAAGCTAAAGTAGGAAGCGCTGTTGTTGTTGATAAAAACCAACCTGTCGGAATTCTAACTGAAGGGGATATCATAAAGAAGGTGGTTAGTAAAGACCTTATACCTTCTTCGGTGAAGGTATCTGAAGTAATGAGCTCTCCTTTAATTACAGTAAAGGCTGAAAGCTCTCTTATAGACGCCGCAAGGATAATGAACAGGTATAATGTAAAAAGGCTGGGTGTTATGTACAAAGAAGAACTGGTTGGTATAATTTCAATGACCGATATAATTGGGCTCTTTCCCGAAATAATGGAAATCGCTTCAGAAAAATACCAGCTAAAAAGTTACAAAGGTGGAGGTACAAAAAAATATATATCTGGATACTGCGATAATTGTGGGCAGTGGTCAGATTTTCTGCTAGAAGTCGATGGTAAGTTTTTGTGTGAAGAATGCCGTGATGAACTTTTCGGTAAGGCATAATGATTTTAAAAATTAACAAGCTGTATTTATCGATATCTTTAACAAATTTTGAACAATAAAAAGCATTATAACAATGAAAAAAATATAAAATTTATAGCCGACTCGATGCTGGGAAACATAGCTAGAAAGCTAAGGCTTTTTGGATTTGATGTATTATATTATAAAAAAGGTGATGATGAAGGTCTTTTAAGAAATTTTGAAGATCGTATTCTTCTTACATGCGATAAAGAACTGTATAAACGATGTTTTAGTTTAGGAAGGAAAGCTATATTTGTAGAGCGATCAGAAAATGAACTTTATTCTTTAAGTTATATTTTCAAATTGCTTAAAATAAAGCCTATATTAAAAGCCATAAGGTGTACAGTTTGTAATGGAAAACTTAGAAAGATGGATAAAGATGAAATAAATAAAAATCGTAATATACCACAAAATACAAAGTCTAAATATAAAGAGTTTTACATTTGCACTAATTGCGGAAAAGTTTACTGGTTCGGTTCACACTGGAAAAGCATAATAAAGTTTAACGAAGACTTAAAAAATACATTCAATTAAATTTAAATAAAAAACAATTCTATTTTTAGGAGTGATAAATAAAAACGAAGACTTAAAAAAATATATTCGCGATATTCCCGATTATCCTGTTAAGGGTGTTATATTCAGAGATCTGACTCCACTTTTTTCAAACGCAGAAGCTTTTAACTATACGATAGAAAAGCTTTATGATAATCTAAAATGTCTTGGTTTAGATAAGATAG
>JAGDXJ010000022.1 GCA_023256355.1 Nitrososphaerales archaeon
GTTCCTGCTCCTAAATTTGAATGACTGCCTATATAACTGTCCCCTACAAACCCGAAATGTACCTTGTTTGCAAAATCTTCGATTATTGATCTTTCCAGCTCGCCACCTATTCTGCAATTTTTTCCTATATAAGATGCGGTGATCTTTGCAAAAGAAATTACAGAACCGGCTGAAATATAGGCTGGACCATAGATCACTGTCATGGCTTCAATCCTAGCCCCTTTTTCAACAATAACTGGACCTTTCGAATCATCTATTATAGAAAGTTTGTTTAATTCGCCCTCTATCGAACTTTTTTTAAAAGGTGGACTGAAAAGGGAACTTGTAATTTCCCATGAACCGTTAAAAAGAAAACCTTTAACTTCCTTTTTGATTGAATTTTTTACAGATCCTTTTAAAGCTACAAGCGTACTGTTTTCCCATAAAGATTCTCCATCCTTTAGCTGATCGAGAGCCTCTCTGATAAGTTCTGGCTTAATTCTTGAGTTTATTAGGACATCATAGTTTTTGGCCTTTTTAAGCTCGTAGGAGTCCATTATATATTCAGGGGCTATAAACCCTTCGATTTCTCCAACCTCTTCCTTTATCCATTCTATTAATTTTCTATATCTGTATATAATAAAAGAAGACGGTTTTATGAGAGAAAATGGATAAAACCCGTCCGGATAAGCCTCTTCATAAACTGCATATTTTAACTTCAAGGAATCTCCCCAAATTTTTCAGCAAATTCAAAAGCCGCTTTTTTATAAGAACTTACGTTTCCAACGTCAACAAAAGATTCAACGTCATAAACCAGAACCTTTTCTTTGGCATTTATTGCATTCATTACTGCGTTATTCATCCCATATTTTTGGTCGGGTATGTATCTTAAAAATTCGGGTTCAAACACAAAAGCGCCTGCGGCAACCCTGTAGTACAGCTCTGGTTTTTCTTTCCATTCTTTCATCAACCCCTTATCTTCATCTATAACCCCGTATCTTAGCTTTTCTTTTATTTTGGCCGTAAGAACAGTTACCACGGCTGAGTTTTTCTTATGAGTTCTTATAACATCTTCAATGTTAGCATTTATGAGCGAATCAGAATAGCTTACAAAAAATGTATCAAGCTCATCCTTAGCAACCCACTTTAGCTGTCCTGCTGTTCCCAGAGGCTTTTCTGAACTGTTTACCTTTATCTTTGTTCCTTTATAGCTGTCTTTAAGCACAAGGTCGTATGCCCACTTTCTTCCGCTTATAGCTATTATTATTTCTTCAAAATCATAGGTTGTTAACCAGTCAAGAATGTGCTCTATTACCGTTTTTGAACCCAACGTAAGGAGGGGTTTTGGAAGAATAAGGCTGTACGGATACAGCCTCGTGCCCAGCCCTCCAGCGAGTATATAAGCTCTCATATTTTTAACAAAGCAAATCAATCGATAAAAACTTTTTCAGAGCTAACCTTTCCTACCATCTTGAAAGACATTTTATGTTAACTTCAGAATTCCTGCTGAAAGAAAGGCTTCTTTCCGGTATGCAATTCAGCCTATAAAACTCTTCACGCATCTTTTTTCCTTTAACCTTCAAGAACTTAATAGCCAGCACAGCTTCTTTTCTTTTATAAGCGCCAAACATTTCAAGAAAATTAAAAAGTCTGGTTATTTCGGCTAATGGGACGTATATTTTATCGTCTTTCGAAGCCTTTGCTTCTACAGCCACGATCATGTTTTTTTGATCGTTTATTGCTAAAACATCTGGAAGGTGCACTGATGGGCTTCCGAGCCTAATAGCTTTCCAGCCTTTTTTTATAAAAATTTTGACGACCTTATCTTCCCAGTCATAACCCCTTTTCTTGTTACCCATAATTCAGACCGACCTTTCTCCTGACGGTCTCCTGAGTTCTTGTAATAAAAGGGTTGACGTTTCTGTAGATCGAAAGAAAAATCGTTGACACATCGATAACGAACAACTTGTCTATAATATCATCGTTTTTGCCTATATTCATTTCATAAACCCTATGTCCTAATCCTTGCAGAGCTTCTGAAATAACTTTAAACCTTTCTGAAACCAGCTTGTCATCGTCTGTTGAACCGATCATCATGATCGGCATGTTGTAATACATTTCCCATGCGGTTATGCCGTTATGCGCAACCTCCATTATGTTCTCATAAACAGCATGAAGTTTTGCGTTTTCGCTCAGAAGGTACCTGAACCTTAAAGCGTGTGCTTCAGCGCCGTTTGAGTAGTAAACGCCGGCCAAGAATGAATTTTTCAAAAAATCAGCTATTTTTCTGGCCTGTTCGCCAAGAGCTTCTTCTTTTTCTGAGAGCTTATTAAAGTATAATCCTATATTTTCTGTCATTTTTTGGTTCAATATTTTATCCAGCAGTGGAACAAGCCCTGACATTATGTACGGAAAGCCCAACCTTGTGCTTTTTTCTTTATTTATCTTCACATAATTAATTTTTTCTTTGATGGCAAATTCTTCTAGCCTCCCACCGCCAGTAACTGCGTATACTTTCATACCTAACTGGAGCGCTCTCCTGGCACATTCTAAAGTTTCAACCGTTTCTCCAGAATGACTTACTACCACTAATGTTTCACCTCTATGCTTTTCACTTGGCATCTCGCCTGGTTTTAAACACGAAATCTTATCCTCTCCATAAAAAAGCCCTGATATGAGCAGAGGTATCAGAGATGCACCATAACCGCATCCAAAAACTTTGCCAGAGCTGTTTACATCAAATTTGACATCTATGGGCAAAAACATTGAGTGCCATCTTTCATAAATTTCAAGCATATCTTCAGCTGAGCTCATGATTAAATAAAATTCAAGGAGGTTTAAAATCTTTTGTTTTTAAAAATTTTTATGGAACGCCTATGGTGTTTCCCACGCCAACAACAAGAACGCTATCTCCTTCTGAGGTTTTTTCTTCCATAAGGGATTTTACCTTTTCAACAGCTTGAAGCGCAGCCCTCCTTACGTTATCGTTCATTTCACCTACAGCTTCTTTTAAGGACATCTTGACTATAAAAGCATGAATTGGAACATTATACTGTGTGGCACTTTCCTCTATCTTGAACCTGTCGTTTCCGGGTCCTCCCATGGCTACGCCAAATCCCTCGATAGTTTCTCCTGTTTCTTCCCCTTCTAGCTTCAGGCCTGCGTCTACAGTTATTATGATTTTAGGCTTAAAGTTTTCAATTACCTTTTTTACCGCATCTCCTGGTCTTCCGACAGTAGAGCCTGGACCTTTGGCCTTTAGAATCAGCACCTTTCTTCCCTTATAGTCTATTTCTGCTATTTCTGTATCTTCTTCAATTTCTTTAAACTGTGCACCGTTTGCAAGCTGCACAGCAACAAGCGGTCCGAGAGCATCTCCTATACTTTTCCCGTTTATTATAGGATCAAGGCTAGCATAATACGCTTCTGCTTCTTCCATTATAAAAGGAAGCATCACCTGTAGCATTATAAGCGAGTAATAATCGTGGTAGTTTTTTGCAGAAAGGTACTGGTGTCTGGCATACTTGTAAATCTCGTTCAAAGCCAGAGCACTTTCAGCCAAACCGCTCAGGTTCTTGATCTGAACGTCATCGGCCTGAACCAGCGTTTTTAGCCTTGTTATGAAAAATTTCTCATATGTTTTTACTAGCTGGTCAAGCTTTTCTATTATCCCGTGAGGATCAAGATCTGTGGGAGATATCATAAAAGAATTAACTATTATGCTGGCTTCGTTCTTTGCATCTTCTTCTTTGACGCCCCTATTTTTTAATTCGTTTATAAACCTGTCAAGAGAACTTTTAGCCATGTTCTCAAGAACATTAAGATGCTTTGATACGGACCTCATGTTAAGTTCAAGCTGAATTCTCTGACCATAAGCTATGAAAACTACAATAAGCATTATCCAGATTATGTTTGAAATGTAGACGATGTCGTTCATAAATACGTTTGACATACTCTAAAAATAGGCTACATAAGAGTTAAATAAACATTGCTAAATTAATGCATGTATTTGCTGAACGTTTTTTCTATAAGTTCGTGATCCAGCTTTTCGTATGTTTCTGTAGTACCTACGTCAATCCAGTAAGCGTTAGTTATGTATCCTCCAACGCTCTCATCCTTTACAAGAGAGGACACCATGTCACCCATAATGTCTACTTCACCTTTAGAATTTGAAAATTTCTTTATTGCTTCTGTTTTCATTACTAGGACTCCTATTGTAGGATTTATGTTTATGGATGGTTTTTCTTTAAATGAAACGACTTTTTCTCCTTTTATTTCGGCCACACCAACAGGAAGTTTATAATGATCAGAAACGGCTACAGTTGCGGAGAATTTTTTATCCCTGTGAAATTTAAGAAGTTCAGCCAGATTCATTTCTGTAAGTATGTCTGAGTAATAGATAAGCACATCTTCATAACCGTCAAATTTTCCAGCTCTGTAAGCGTTTATAAGCGCTCCTCCGTTACCGCTGAGTTCTTCACTGTCGTATGAATAATCCACTTTTATTCCAAAATTTGAGCCATCGCGAAAATAGTTCACTATCTGCTCTGCTTTATATCCTACCAGCATCGTTATTTCGTTTATTCCATGAGATTTTAAATAATAAATTATGAATTCGAGTATAGGCTTTTGAGATGTACCTATAGGTAACATCGTCTTCTGAAAATAGTAGGTCAATGGCCTTAAACGGGAACCTGTGCCTCCACATAAAAGGGCAGCTTTAACGCTCATGTGTTTCTATATGCTTTCTGCGTTATAAAAATTTTTAAGCGTCTATCTTTTCCAGCTTTTCCAGTATAGAGTTAACCTGCTCATAAAGCATGTCCAGTTCGTCCTTTTCTTCATTTTTTTCTTCTTCTTTGTTTTCTTTAACTTCAATTTGATTTTTCTCCATTTCTTTTTTGAGCTCGTCAAGTCTCCTGTCGATTTCAAAAATTTTTTCATTTATTATGTTCAAAAGTTGATCTCTTAACAGTTGAAGCTCTTTTACTTCTATTAAAGTAGAGATTTTTGAGATTTCTTTGTTTACTGATTTTAATTCTTCCTTGTACTTTTCAATCAATTTGTTTTTTATATCAGGATCCAACTCCTGCATGCTGTAAACCCTCAAAAGCGCATCCGAAACTATTTCTTTTTGAAATTTCAGGATGTTTAACTTTCTTTTGGCTTCATCTTCTGTCATTTCAGCCCTTTCCTTTTTGCCAAATATATTGAATTTCAAGTTATACGGTTATTAAAGAAACTGCGGGTTTAAAAGTTTTTTAATGTAACGTTGGTAAAGGGGACAGAAGCTCCCTTATGAAAATGTTTTTTGAAGCCTTAGCTCATGATCTTTACAGGCTTAATTTCAACCGTATAAAGAATACAAAGATCCTGCAGACCTATTTAGGAGGAATCCGCGATGCCTTGAAGAATGCTAGCACTCCGATCGAGTAAAACAGCGATAAAGGGGCTCTGCCCGTTGAACGCAGGATCAACACGGCCTTCACGGTTGCGAATCCTGTTGAATGAAGCGAGAAGCTCCAACCTTACGGTTGGAGTGGTTAACATTACTGAATGCTAAGGGCGAGGAAGTTCCATCATCCAAGCTGGCAGAGATTTTGCGGAACCAACAAACTTACGAGCTGTACAGAATATATAATATTTGACGCAATAATGTTTTGACTGCGGCACGCTGATAAAACGTACATTTATTACAGGAGGAACTATGACTAAAAGTCCTGATTGATATAGCGAAGAAGCCTCAATCGTTAACATAGGTTGTTCGTCTAAAACACGAACGCTCGAAAATTTTATCGTTACATATTAGAATATTTTCAGCTCATAAATTTATTTTATGCAATCACTGACTAAACAGTTGCCCGTATTATTTTCTGCGCATCTACTTTATCTTTTATTCTGTTTTCAAAAATTTCATCGCATATCAGCAAAAGTTCTTCTTTTGCTAACTGATAGTTAAGTATGTAGCTCTCAAGCCTCTCTATGCTTAAAAGTTTTGTCTGTGAGAAGAACTCGTTTAGCCTTTCAACAAGCCTTGCTCTAAAATATTCTGATTCACCAAGCATTTCATACGCATCAACGTCCCAGACAAGATATACTGATGCCTTTGTGGGTTTTATGGATAAGGTCTTAACCCTTTCTTTAATCTTATCAAGAATGGCCAGTGTAAAATCCTCAGCTGATTTCATGTAAATCTTTGAAAGACCGCTTACAGGTGAATTTTTTCCAAAACTGTTAGGAATTAAAGAAAGCGTATAATAACCTCTAACATAGTACGAGTAAAATATCTGAGCTTTTCCCTTAAGCCAGACTTTTCTGAACTTTTCTGTAAATGCGTCCAAAGCATCAAGAAGAAACCTTTCTTCTGCCCTGTTAAAATCAGATGTTTGACCCATCCATGATTCTTTTTTCCCTTCAAAAGAACTAGCTAAGACAGACGGGCTCCCCACAGGAAAATAATGGAACCCAAAATCTTTTCCTGCCTTGAGGCCGCTTACTGCCTCAATTATTTCTACCATTTGTTCATTTTTACCAATTTCAACAGGCAGGAGATTTATAAAGTGCTGACCTTTCTTTATGTTTCCTGCTACATATTTTAAATGAAACGTTATAAAAGGCCAATCGGATACGACCTTTAATTTTGGGCCGAAAAAAACGAAGTTTGAATCTTTTATAGTTATGTCCCCCGGGATAAGATCTATTATATCACTGTTAAATGCCGTATTAGTTACATTTTTTTCGTAAGGGTTCGCAAACCTTGTATTCTCATCAACTATCATAAACGGTTCATTTTTAAGCATGCTGTTAACTAAGGTTATGCCTTCTGTAGAATAGCCATAGAGAACGGCTTTAGTGTTTTTCACCTAATGTATCTTCATGACACTAACTTATGAACATAACGCATCCAGTGCGAACTGCCCAACTTTGAATTTCAAGATTTAACGCAACAGTGGCTTTCACATCAGCTAACTCTCTGGAGATTTGCGTTTATGTTTTCTCAGTTACGCGCTCTTTTTAATGTTGAAAATAGCTATAAATTTCGTGTGCTGAAAGCTTCAGAAGACATTTCTTTAATGTCCTATTTCTTACAGAAGGAACTTACCCGCATCAACAGCATTCAGGCTAAAATAAATTATTCAAGTTCGTGATCTAAAGACCTAGCCTTAAAATCAGGAAGGCTTCCAGCAGAGCGGAAAGATAAAGCAAAGCCAGAGATGCAGCAAAATACACAAAAGCTTTTATGTACAGAGTTTTTCTGGGAACCGGTGTCCCTGCGCCATAGAATGCGAGGGCTTTAAAAAGGTACAACCCGCCTATCATAGATAAAATATAAGAGCTGAACTCCGTAAAAGTATCAGGCGCGATAATCACTGCAAAAGGTCCAAGAAACCAGAATGGGTTTCTTGAAAAAAGTTGAGTAAAAGATAACCCCCATACAACGGAACTTGTGTTTATTATCGCTATTCCCAGCACAAATGGACCTATAAACGGAATAAAACTTGCTATATCTATCTTCGCATTGTTAAGAAATATAGCAGTGGCCATTGATAAAACTGTTGGGTAACCTGTCCTTATGGAAACTATTGTCTGGTTAGCCTGATTAACCACAGCAGGAAGCATCCGTGCCATATAATAACCGGGCATCGCGCCAATAAAAGCAAGAAGCGAATAAAAAAGCAAAATGGATCCGGCATAAACCCTTAAAGACCTGAAAGATTCAGAAGAATAAACAGAGAAAGTAAAGATCAAAGCCAGAATTACAGAAAAAGCATACCAGTAAATCTCAGCCAGTGATGAATATGAAAAAAGCAGAATCCCTAACCAGAACAGAACGAACGAAATAACTGTAACAATCGGAATAAGAAAATAGGGTTTTTCTATGTTCAAGAATTTGCTTATATTTGATCTTTCCATTATGTTATTGTTTTTTAAATTATGCGTTTAAACGTTGCTTATAATTTTGTCTTTATCTCAGTTTCTGATGCTTTTTCTTTTTTCTTAAGAACCATGGTTGCAAGTTTTCCCTCAAAGTCGCTCAAGATGTAAGAATATACTATCTTTGCTTCATCAGGATCTGCTATGAGTTTAGCCCTTCTCGTGTTATCACCTATAAGAGAGTAAAATAGATCTGCCTGCATTAATATCCTCCACACCTGCAAAAGTTTCTGATCCCCAAGCCACTTTACATATTGATAAAGGGCACACATCTTGTCCACGAGCATCGTCTGTGACTTGCTCCTGTACCATAAAGGAGAACCGTCGCTGTAAGATGTATTAAAGAGATATGGTTTCTGCGGAGCATAAAGTGTGCCTGTTGTGGGGTTCTTTACCGGAGGAATCTCAGCAAGGTCTAGCCCACCATTATAAATATAGTTGCCAACGACTTCTGCGTACTTCTGTCCCTTTGCGGCTATTTCTTCTGCGCTGATAAATATTATACCATCTTTGTTTCCTATATTTTCGAAAGAACCTGTGGTCAGAGCTTCAGAAAGTTCTCTGTTTCTTATGGCTATCCTGAGATCTCCTGGCACGTTAGTGTATACAAACCTGTGATCTGTAAAACCGTTAACCTCTTCCGTTATCAGCGTTTCAATACCTGCAGCTTTTGCCCCTTTTTCTGCAGATTCGTTATAAATCAGGTAAGGCATGACGCACGCTGAGGCTTTGTTAAGTCCGTATTTGCCTGCAAGGTCTGACACAAGTTTTAACTGTTCTCCTATCTCTTCGCCAGAATTTTCACAGAGGGGATAGAGCCCGCCATAGAAGGTACTAGGTATAACCTTTAGCTTGCCCGTTGATGAAGCTGCATAAATTTGTTTAAAGAGCTCCTGATCATATTTATAAGCCATCTCAAGAAAAACGCCTGTGGTTGAAACGTAAACGGGCATGTTCAATTTGGCTGCAGTTAAAAGCGCATTTACCAGAGGTCTGTACGAGTTTTTATCATAATAATCAAACATTTCTTTAACCATCTTGTTATCGAAGTATCTTTCAACTATATTTAATTCATGAATTATTCTGACAAACCGTTCGCTAACAAAAAGTCTATTTAAAGGTAACGGAGGATCAAAACTAACTATAAGTGAAGATGCCATTCTATGTTTAATAAAAACTAAAATTTCTTTAAAAGAATAATGGTCAAAGATACTTAACCACAGAAAGCAATAATGTTGAGTTTGTTTTTATTATAAAATTTATATTTGAGACTTTTTTAAAAATGTCATGGTAAAGCTGGAATACGAGGACACCTTCGTAAAAGTAGCTGCGATGATTGGCGATGAAGATTATATCAAGGTTGCGAGGGCCATACTAAATAACCCTGACGCGACAGACGAAGAAATAGCCAGCGCAACCGGGTTAAAGATCAACAAAGTTAGAAAAGTTCTGTATGATCTTTATGAAAGAGGTTTGATAGCTGGAATAAGAGACAAAGATCCCAAAAAAGGCTGGTTTGTATACAGATGGAGGATACAGAGGGACCAGGTCGATGTATTTTTAAAAAGGACCAGAGAAATTATACTGAAAAAGTTAAGAAGCAGGTTAGATTATGAAAAAACTCACGCGTTTTACTGGTGTGGAACTCCTACATGCAAAAAGTATACTTTTGAGCAGGCTATTGAGTACTTTTTCATTTGCCCCGAGTGCGGTAACCCTCTTAAGCAGGAAGATAATTCAGAATTTATAAAAGCTCTTGAGTGGAAGATAAACCAAATAGTAGAAGAAGATAAGAAAAACGAAGAAAAAAATAAAGCTGTTCAGGAATTAACCAGTTGAAGAGTAAACTGTAGTTCCTTTCTTTCCTTCAACGAGTTCTATAAGGTCATATAGATGTCCTATTGTTGAAGCTTCTCCGCCAGCTTCCACGAACCTTACTGCTGCTAAGACCTTTGGTCCCATGCTTCCTTCTTTAAAGTGTCCTTCAGCATAGTATCTTTTCATTTCTTCTACAGAAACTTTATCAATTTTCTTCTGGTTTGGAGTACCATAGTTCAGGTATGCGCCGTCAACGTCAGTTGCTATTATGAACTTGCTTGCTCCAACAAGGGTTGCTAACCTCTGGCCAGCAAGGTCCTTGTCTATTACAGCTTCAACACCGTGGGCTACTCCGTCCTTTTCTACTATAGGAATGCCACCGCCTCCACTGGCTACTACTATGAACCCGTAGTCTACGAGAGTCTTTATTGCGTACCTTTCAGCTATTAACTTAGGATCTGGAGATGGTACAACCCTCCTCCATCCCCTTCCAGAGTCTTCTTTAAAGACCCATTCAGGGAATTGCTTCTTCAGTTCATCCACATCTTCTTTTTTGTAAAAAGGACCGACCGGTTTAGTCGGGTTCTTAAATGCCGGGTCGTTTTCATCCACTATGGTTCTGGTTACTATTGTGACAACGTACTTGTCTATTTTTCTGGTTTTGAGCTCGTTCCTCAGTGATTGCTGAATCATGTAGCCAATAAAACCCTGTGTTTCTGCTCCCGCTACATCCATCGGAAAAGCTGGAACACCATAAACTTTCTGACCTGCATCGTGCCTCAGAAGAGTTGCGCCAACTTGAGGACCGTTTCCATGAGTTATGACAACTTTATAGCCTCTTTCAATCAGATCTGCTATCTTTTTTGCTGTTATTTTAGTGTTCTCATACTGTTCCTGGAAAGTACCCTTTTGACCCCTCTGGAGTAATGCGTTTCCACCGAGGGCTATCACAATTAAGTTTCTTTCTGACATACTTCTTCGCTTAACCCTTAATTAGGATAAATATTAAGTTTACTTTTTAATAACATAATTTTTTAGTGATACCATTCAGTTTAACAGCATCAAAATAAAATTTTAAGTCATTGATTCTTTTAGTCTTTTTGCAACCTTCTTTCCTTCTTTTGTAAGATCGTAATAAATTCCTTTGGGTTTTTTATCCCTGTTCCGTTGCTTAAACTTAAGCCACGGCTTTATTGATGACGTTGGCAACCATTTCAAAGAACCGTTGTACTTTTGAAGGAGCCCCAGATTCTCCAGATGCATACAGGCTGTCTCGATCTCATCTTCACTGTAAGTTGGCCTCCATCCGCTTATTCCAAGAAGCCTCCTTGCCATAAGCCAGGAATTATCTGGACCGTATTTCAGAATATGCACGAGTAT
Organism: Nitrososphaerales archaeon; assembly: GCA_023256355.1. GTDB lineage: Archaea > Thermoproteota > Nitrososphaeria > Conexivisphaerales > UBA164 > CAYFFZ01. Next base: position 11,113 of record JAGDXJ010000022.1, read on the forward strand.
TTTCTTTTCCAGATCGTTAAGTGGTAAGCTATCTTTATCTCCAGCTTTCGAGATAGGATTTCTGCTCATCTGTCAGCTTTTCGAGCACGATCCCGTTTATGTTCAAAAACGTCTCTACAACCTTTTTATCGATTTCTTCCGGCACAGTGTACACTTTTTTCTGAAGATTGCCCCTGTTTTCGTTAAGGTAGAGCGTGCTCATAAGTTGAAGAGAAAATGAAAGATCCATTATTTCTATTGGATGTCCGTCTGCGGCACCAAGGTTTACAAGCCTTCCTTCAGCAAGAACATAGACCTTCTTTCCATTTGGAAGTACATATTCTGATACGTTTGGACGGGCTTCTCCAGCATATTTGGCGTTTTCCCTGAGCCAGGCCATGTCTACTTCTACATCAAAGTGTCCGGCGTTGCTCAAGAACACGCCATCTTTCATGTTAAGCATGTGCTTGCCCGTTATTACTTTAGCATCTCCAGTACAGGTTACAAATATGTCACCATAACGGGATGCTTCATCCATGTTTGTAACCTTATAACCGTCAAAATAAGCCTCCAGGGCTTTAAACGGATCAGCCTCAACTACTGTAACCCTTGCTCCCAACCCCCTCAATCTTTCTGCAACTCCTTTGCCGACCCAGCCATAACCTACCACCACGGCTTCTTTCCCACCGATCATAGAATTTGTTGACCTCATCAAGCCATCAGCGACGCTCTGTCCGCTGCCAAACCTGTTGTCGTAAAGGTATTTGCCTTTAGCGTCGTTCACGGCCACTGCGGGAAATTTTAGAATGCCTTCCTTTTCGAGCGCCCTGAGCCTCCTTACGCCGGTTGTTGTTTCTTCTGAAACGCCGTATATGCTGTGATAAACCTCGTTTTTTATAGACATTATTGAAAGATCGGCACCATCGTCGATTATTATGTTGGGTTTAAGTTCAAGAATTCTTTTGTGGTTCAGCTCATATTCTTGTGGAGTTTCCCCCCTCCATGCATAAACATGGTCCACATAATCAGTTAAAGCTGCGGCGACATCGTCCTGAGCTGTAATTGGGTTGCTGCTGGTAATGCTTACATCAGCTCCAAGTTTCTTAAGAGAAACTGCAAGGTATGCAGTCTTTGCTTCAAGATGAAGGCTCATTCCAACTTTAACACCTTTAAGGGGTTGAATCTTTTCATACTGTTTGACGAGCTCGTTAAGAACGTACATGCGTTTTGATGCCCAGTCTATCTTTTTCTTGCCCTGATCTTTCAGGTTAAGATCTTTAACTTGATGCTGCATGCTACATATATGGTTCTAACTTAAATTAAACGTTTTTATGCGTGGTTAGCTTATAAATAATTACAATTTTCAGTTTTTATCTAAAACAAACCCTACATCATCGCTTTTTATTGCTGTGATGCCGTAAACTTTTTCAAAGTATTCCTTCCAGTTTTTATCAATATAAGCAGCTACAGCGTCTTCAACGACATAAATTTTGTAGCCTCTGTAGAACGCATCGGCAGCAGTGTGTCTGACGCATATGTCGGCATCAAGGCCTATGAGAAAGATTGTATCGATTCCTTTTGACCTCAGCAGATAATCGAGGGGTGTTCCAAAAAAGCCAGAATAGGTGTGCTTCTCAAGTACTTCTTCTCCAGATAAAGGCTTCAGTTCATCTATGATTTGAGCGTCCTTTGATCCTCTCATTGCGTGAGGACCCCATAATCTGATTTCAAAATCAGATTCTTGATGAGAGTCTTTAACGTAAAATACATCAAGCCCCCTTTTCCTGAATTCTTCAAGAACCTTTTTGGCCGGATTAACAGTTGATTTTGCTTCAGGAGTAGAAAGCCTGCCGTTCACAAACTCCTCAAGCATATCGATCACTATCAGCGCAGGCCTTCCCATGATACTTATGTACATGATTTTTTATTTAACAGTTGCTTTAACTTGTTGGGGTTAAACGGGCAAAGGTTCCTTTCCGTGAGGGAGGGGACGGATAGCCCCCTTACAGAAATGTTTTTTAAAGGCTTCAGCACCCGATCTTTACAGGCTGATGCATAACCCTGAAAAGATCGCGAGGTCAGGGTAGTTCACAAAATATGTGAATACCCTTTCCTTAAATACTGAATCTGCAGCCTGTTTTTAAGCTCAACAAGGTCTCTCATAACAGCGCCGGCTGTTTCCCTTCCGCCCGCGCCTTTGCCTATGAGATACACGCTTCCCAGCTCCTCAACTTTAAACTCAACAGCATTATAAGTCCCATCTATGTTCAGCGGGTCATCTTTTGGTATTATTTCGAGAGAAACGTGAGGATTTGGAGCTGAACTTGCTATAAGCTTTACAGTGTGATGAGAATCGACTTCGGGTATGTCTTTCTCGATGCCGCTGATCTCAACATCCTTTAAAGTGTACTTATCTTCAAAAACATGGTTGAGAAGTATGACGAGCTTAGCCGCGCTATCAGTCCCGTTAAGATCAAGCGTTGGATCTGCCTCTGCTATTCCAAGCTTTTTTGCTTCAGCCAGAGCTTCCTCTAGGCTTGAACCTTCGTTTATAATTTTAGAAAGGATAAAATTTGACGTCCCGTTCAGAATGCCTCTGAAAGACTCAATTTTGTTCCCTTTCAGTGCTTTATCAGCAAAATAGATAAAAGGAGTTCCACCACCTACCGTTCCGCTGTACAGCACAACAAGCCCTCTAGAATCAGCTTCTTCTAAGATGGTCGGCATATAAAGGGCCATCGGACCTTTGTTTGTTGTTATTACGTTAGAACCGTTTTTAAGAGCCTCAATTATATGAGTGTATGCCGGTTCTGCATTTACAAAATTTGCTGGAGTGCACTCGATGGCAACATCTACAACTCCTTTTTTGATCGTATCAAGTACAGGTTCGACATTGAAACCTGATGAAAGAACCTTTAAGGATTTTTTAACGCTCAGCGTTTCTGATGGATTTATACCTCCTTCTCTGTACACACAGCCTGATCTGTCACATACAAAAACAACCTGAAGTACAAGACCGTACCTGTTCTTAAAATCCCATGCTCTCTCATAAATCAGCTGATGTAAAGCGCTTCCTACGGAACCATAACCTATTATACCGATCCTCATCCTTTGATCACGCGTTTAAGCGCTTCCAGCTCTGCGTCGATCGTTATTTCTTCTGCGCTTATCTTCATCAAAGACTCCGGGTCTTTTAAACCGTTACCTGTAACAACTGCTACAACATGTTCATCTTTTTTAACCATGTTTAAAGCTGTTGCCCTTGCCAGACCCGCTATCGAAGCCGCGCTAGCTGGTTCTACAAATATGCCTTCTTTTGATGCCAGCCTTTTCTGGTATTCAAGTATCTCCTCGTCGCTCACGCTTAACATTATGCCTCCTGATTCTTTTACAGCTCGCATAGCTCTTCTCCAGCTTGCGGGGTTACCTATTTTTATCGCAGTAGCAACTGTTTGAGGGTTCTGTATGGGAATTATTTCGTCTTTACCTTCTGCAAAAGCCCTGTATATTGGTGAAGCGCCTTCTGCCTGTACGCCTCCAAGCTTTGGTAAACGATCTATAAATCCCATGCTTTTCAGCTCTTTGAGGCCTTTCCAGAGAGCAGTTATGTTTCCTGCATTTCCAACCGGTATAAATATCCAGTCGGGAACGCCGTATTCTTCTACTATCTCATAAGCTATGGTCTTCTGTCCCTCGATCCTGTAAGGATTTACTGAATTAAGCAGGTACGTCTCTGTGGTACCTGCCGCAAGAGATCTAACAATCTTTAATGCGTAATCAAAGTTACCTCGAACTTTAACTATCTTCGCGCCTGCTGCCCTTGCCTGAGCCAGCTTGCCAAGAGCGACTGAACCTTCTGGCACTACCACAAAAGACGTTATTCCAGCTCGAGCGGCATAAGCAGATAAACTCGCTGCGGTATTGCCTGTTGAAGCGCATATAACAGAATGTGCGCCCAGCTCAATGGCCCTCGTAACCCCCACCGTCATGCCTCTGTCTTTAAAACTTCCGGTGGGATTAAGGCCTTCGTTCTTGATCCAAAGGTCTTTAACGCCTATTTCATTGTACAGCTTTACGCTTCTGTGAAGGGGCGTTCCTCCTTCGTTTAGCGTCACAGCATTTTCAGAACTAACTGGCAATACGTCCCTGTATCTCCAGACCCCTTTACCCGTAAATTTTACTTCTTTTAATTCATTCTTATCATAGACTATGGTCAATGGGTCACCGCAATTTGGACAAAAATACATGTTCTTATCTAAGCTCTCTTCATATCCACAGTTTTCACATCTATATCTCGGCAACCTCATAGAATAAAAGAAAAGATATTTTAAAACGTTATTATTACAGTTTACATCTTTTCAGCAAAATTTCTAATTCTGAACCTTTTCCATTGATAAAAGAATCGCGTTTGCCTTGTTTTTTATGTCTCTGTCAACTCTGACAACGACCAGACCCTCATTGGGCTGACCGTAGAGCACGTAGCTTCCTTCGGGAGCATAAATTATGCACGGTATCCCTAACAGGTCTTCTTCGCCTTCTATTTCAATTCTTACTCTTTTATGAGAGTTCAGTGAATTTTTAATGGCCTCTATTGCTTCATCACTTATTGTCCCTGGTTCATTCTTGATTTTTATGATTTCTTCTGCTGCCGTCTCAGTTTTTTCTCTTGTAGACCTCTTTTCTTTGAGATCCACGATCTCTAATTTAGGCCTGCCGCCTGCCAGCACAAAAGATTCAGTCGTCCTGTCACCTACAGTTATGACGAAATTTTTGTTTAAAAGGTTTTTTCTGATGTAATCTGCTTCTTTACCTTTTTTAACGAGAAGCCCAAGAGGTTTTTTAAGTTCTTCTCTTAAATGATCTGTAAGCCTATACAACGCTTATCGCATACCTTCCTGGAACCTTAACGTTCAGCAGCTTGGCAATTTCTGACTTTTCCACGTCAAGTATTATTATTTCGCCAGACCAGTTTATCGAAAGATCTTTAGAACCACAAACGGGACAAACGTTCTCTTTTGTTATGAAACGACAGTTTCTGCAGGCTTTTTCAGATGGCATATTTCATTACCCCTGTTGCTGCTGAGAATTCAGCTTTTTTATCTCTTCTTCTATCCATTCAAGAGCACCAAGCATGGGCTGACGGCACGTTATGCCTATCTTGGCCATGCTTATACCGCTGCCTATACTTACTGCTATTATTTTTGCTCTTACCCGGCTTCCCACTTTAAGCTGCCTCTTTGTGTTCTGGCCTATTATCATGCCACCTTTAAGGTCGACTGTCACATAGTCGTCCATTACCTGGCTTATATGCAAAAGCGCATCCGCTGGTCCGATCTTAACAAAAGCACCAAAATCAGTAATTTCAACAACTTCACCTTCAATAAGCTCACCGAGAACCGGATAAAACGATAAGACGTCAAACTGAACCCTGTGATACTTTCCTCCGTCCCCGTGGAGAACTTTACCTATCTTTTCAGCATTTGCGGAAAGTATCTTTATCAAAAACCCGTAATCTCTTGTTACAGTGCTTTCATACTTTTCCTTCAACTGTTCTATTGCTATTTCATTTATATCTTTATCAAAATCGGGAGGTGGTATACGCACAACGTCCTCAAGCGTTAATATCTGAAACAAATAAATCACCTCTCAAAAATTGCTTTTCGTTATAATTTAAACCTTTTGCCAAATAATAATAAAATTTCATGATTTAAACCGGGAAAAAGAATTTTTTGATTACGAAAATTTGCGCCGGAGACTTTTTTTAACTTAATCTTTAATCAAAATAAAAATCTTTGTTTCGGTAAATATAAAAGCGGACTCTTCCCTATTATATCCATGCACAGCAAGATCAGAGTTGCGCTCATAGGAGCGGGGAATGTAACCGAGCACGTTGTAAAGGGTATATATGAAAATGTAAAGCCATGGCATCAAAGCGTGGGAGGCTATGGGGTTAACGATATAGAGGTTGTTGGCGCCTTTGACGTCGATGAAAGAAAAGTAGGAAAGAGCCTCCGGGAACTTTATCAAACCGGCCCAGACGTTTTGATAAAACCTTCAGTATTTTTTGCAGAGGAAATAAGCAGAGAAATGGCCGCAAACATTAAACTCGTTAAGACAGATGAAACAGCCTTTAAAAACGAAATAAAAAAGATAGGAGCCGATCAGGTTATAAATTTAATAAATTCCGGGCAGCAGATGGCCAGCGAATTCATAGCAAAAGCTTCTGCTGAAGCCGGATCATCTTTTATCAACGCAACTCCCGCGCTGATAGTGCATAAAGAAAAAATATTAAACGAGTTTATCGACAGAAAACTTTTGATTGCTGGTGATGACCTGCAAAGCCAGCTTGGTGGGACCTGGCTTCATAGAATACTGATGCTGGCTTTCAAGCAGTTTGGAAGCACCTGGGTTAAATCATATCAACTGGATGTTGGTGGATCGTTTGAGACGCTTAATACGATGGATGAAAGGATCAGGGAACATAAAAAGAAAATAAAGAGTTCTGCAATAAAAAGAGAGGATGAAGCATCTGAAGTTATAACCGGCACCACAGATTTTGTGCCATTCTTGGAGGATTACAGGGTAAGCCACTTTTACGTTGAAGTGCTAGGGCCCTTTGACGAAAAGTTCTACATAGACGCTGAATACAAAACCCGCGATGGTCCAAATGCATTTAACATAATAGTTGACGCTGTGAGGGCTTTAAAATACGAAAAAGATAAAGGGTCTTACGGCACTATAAAGCTGATAAACGCTTTTGGTTTCAAGAGTAACGCGGGAGGTACAAATCTGTTAAAAATACTGGAAGATTTTGAGAAAAATTATTTGATCTGATTCTCATACGAAAAGTTTTTATTTTACAATTTTTAAAATATGGTTGAAAGAAAATGACCGATAAATATACTAAAGGACAAACATGGGGAGCGTTAAAGAAAGCATGGAAAGCTTACAAAATCGCTAAAGTTCAGGGAGACAAACAGAAGATGTTAGAATACGCAAACAGGATTAGAACATTACAGGAAGAGCTCGGGTTACAAAAATCAAAGTTTCCAGAATTAGGACTTCAATAAAAGAAAACAAATAAAGAGTTAAAAATACCGTTTTTTATTATTTTTTGATCCCGTAGCTCAGCTTGGACAGAGCGCCGGCCCTCTAAGCCGGAGGTCGCGGGTTCGAATCCCGCCGGGATCGTTCCGGAATAAAAATGTTTCATTTCTTTACAAGCGATGGATAGAAATACCTTTTTCCGTTTATCTTCTTCTTTTCATCCCATTCTTTAAGTATCTTTACAGCCTCGTTTGAAACCTTAACCATGGTTTCCACCCCGGCATTTGGTACGAATTCTCCAGTTTCCCTGTTTGCTATTGCTGCAAATATTGAACCGGCTCTAACTTTATAAATTGATGCAAGGGTAAATAGAGTGGAAGATTCCATTTCCATGTTTATGATGTTTAACTTTTTCAGGGTCTCAACTATTTTCTCTGAAAACTCATTTGTAAAGCCGCCAAAACCTGGCCTGCCCTGTCCAAGATAAAAGCTATCTGTAGAATACGTAATGCCAAGCCAGTATCTCGCTCCAACCGTTTCTGCCGCTTCTACAAGAGCGCTTACAACTTCATAATTTGCTATCGCTGGATAAGCTATTGGTGCATAGGCCTTAGTTGCCCCATCTGCTCTGTAAGCTCCAAGGGATATTATAAGGTCTCCAATACCTATATCTTTCCACAGCGCTCCTGTTGTGCCTGTCCTTATCAGAGTATCGGCCCCAACTCTGAGAAGCTCTTCTACGGCTATTGCTATGGCCCCTGAACCGATTCCTGTTGAAGTACAGGCAAGCTCCACCCCTTTATAAACCCCTTTATAGGTAAGGTATTCTCTTTCCTGAGCTACCATCTGGCTCGAATCCCAGCTTTTTGCAAAAACCTTTACTCTATCTGGGTCACCGGGTAAAAAGACAAACCTCGGGATCTGTCCTTTTTCTATACGTATATGATAGAGCGCGTCACCAACCTTTGGTTCTTCAGCATTTTTTGTTCCGCTCATGAGCAATAATATATCATAAATAAATAATAAACGTATTTCTGATTACCTAAAATGCAGGCATTTCTATGAAAAATCACCCTGTTTGCTCAGAAAGAGGTTCATGCTTTCATCTATATCGATTTTCCTATCGGAAAGCAGCAGTAAAATTGCCAGGAAAATCCTTATAACGTCAAGAGGACTCTTTCCCTTAAGAATATCATAAATCGATGATTTCCCTTTCTCTTTTAAAAGAGAAAGAACAGAATCCTCGTACTTTCTGATGGTTTCTATGGCTAGAGTTTCATTTATCACCGGCAATGAAGACGGTTCAATACCTCTTGGTATCATTTCCTGTCTTTTCGTAAGCCCTTTTATCATTTCCTTAAAAGCTTCAATCAGCTCATCGAGATCAGCCACAGGTATTTCAAGGGGCACGTAAGGTTGAAGGTTGACGTTAATGTTCAAAGGGATTTCTTCCTTGGTCTGATCCCTTTTCTTAGGCTCATACAGTATTTTTTTGACTTTCATCTCATAGATTAAGCTGGAAGTGGAGATCGCTATGCCGCTCAGCCTGAAATCTGCTGATTTAGTTTCTTCAAGATACTTCTTGAACAGTTCCAGAAGAACGTAAATCTTAAGCTCCCACGGGTTAAGCCTCTTTACCAAATCTGGGTTTAGCAAAACCCTTATGTTTCCGCTTATCTCATCGCTGCTCATTGCTTACTTTACTCATCTCCAGAGGAATAACCTGACTTACCCCTTCCCTTTCGTAAACGCCAAAAACTTTGTCAGCTTTTGAAATCATGGTATCCTTTAGCGATATCAGGATGATCTGAGACGACATGGACCAGTTTTTCAAAAAGTTCCCAAGCTTTTCTGCCCTTTCAGCATCCAGGTTTGCATCTATTTCATCAAAAATATAAAAATTCGCAGGGTATGATGATTGTATCGCCATCAAAAAAGAAACAGAAAGTACCGCTTTTTCCCCTCCGCTTAGAGAAGCGGATTCTCTCGGCTGTTTATCGCCAAACTGGCCGATAAGGAAAACCCCTCCATCAAAAGGATTATCGGGATTTTCAAGCTCCAGCCACGCGTTGCCATCAACTATCTGCTTGAATATTTCCCTTACCCTTTTGTCGATTTGTTCGAAAGATTTTATGAAAGCGTCCTTTTTCTGCTTTTCTATGTCCTCTATGAACTTTAATATGGCATCTCTATCCCTCTCAAGCTCATTCCTTCTGTTTGAAGCTTCTTTGTATGACCTGTAATACTCTGTATAATCTTTTTCAGCCATCCTGTTAACTCTTGTCTCAAGGTAATTTTTTTCATCTTTTAGCTCAGATATTAATGCTTCATAATCACCGGCAAGATCATAAGGTTCGTACTTTATGGCATCTATTTCTTCTTTGATCCTGTTTTCTTCGGAAATAAGGGTTTCTAGTTCTACCTTGAGCTTTTCAGCTTTCCGGTTAAGATCCTTTATCTCTTTGAGCAGCTTATCCTTCTCCTTTGAAAGCTGTTCTTTTGAAGTTTCAGTTTCAGATAGCATTTTAACTCTTGGTTCAAGATCCTTCAGATAAAATTCAAGTTCCTGTTTTTCTTTATCAAGAAACTCCTTTCTGTTTGATGATTCGGAGATCTTGTTTTTGTAATATTCTATTTTTTTCTCTAATTCCACTATGCTGTTAGAAGTCGCGTTAATTTTTTCTTTTATAGAACTCAAGTTTAAGTTCAATCCGTTAAGGGCGTTTTTCTTTTCTAAGATCAATGATTCAAGTTTTTCTTTATTTTTTAAACTTTGGTTTAGCTTTGTTTCGACTTCAGACGTGCTTAAATCTAAACTTTCTGCTTTTTTAAGCCTGTTCTTGATCATTTCCACCTTTTCATTTATTTTGACGATTGTGCTTTCATACCTGCTTATCTCTGATGTGTTTTTTTCGAGCATCTTCTTTAACTCGTTAAACTCCTGGATGTATTTCTGCAATGCTTCCTCTTCGCTTTTTATTGAATCTTCGATTTCTTTGATTATTTGATTTCCGATAGATTCATCGCTCTGTACAGCGGTTTTCTGCTTTAATTCAAGTATTTCGTTTGATATTTCAGCAATCGTCTGGGTTCTCTTTGAGAGAACCTCTGTCAGTTTGTCTATGCTTTCTTTTACCTTGCTGAGCTTTCTTTCATAATTATCAAGGTCTAACTTTAAGGCGTTAATTTGCCCTATTTCATACATTCCGTTATAGATTATGGTGCCATCTTTGAAAACAACTGCTTCGCAGCAGTCCCCCTTGCTTAAGCAGATCCTGCCAAAAATATATTCAACGAGTTCTCTGTACTTTTCCGGAAATTCAATGTATTTTATTATGGATTCCTCACACGGATGATTTTTTATAATTTCGTTCATAAATACAGCCCTTTTTCTGCCCGAATTCTTCAGGAAAGCCAGCGTTTTTTCGTTCGAATTTGAAAAAATCAAAGGGTCTCTAAGAAACTCCAGAACCGATTTAACCAGATGTTCATAACCCGCTTTTGGTCTTATTATATCGCTGAGCCTACCGAGGTAACCTTCAAACAAACCGGAATCCAAAATTTCATCTTCATAGTCGTTTTTCTTTATGTTTTTAATGATCTTCTGAGCCGTTGCATAACCTATTGCTTTAACCAGAACGTCGTTAGCTTTTATTATGTCGTTTATCATTTCTTGTCTTCTTTTTTTCAGCTCCTCAAGCCTTGAAACATATTCGGCAGTTTGCTCAGAATTCAAGTTAGAAGGAATAGATTCTATTTTGCTTTTCAGTTCTTCGTGAGTCCTCAGTAATGTTTCGTAGCTTTCGAGCCTTTGCTTTTCATTTGTAAGCATTTCCTTCAGGTATTCAAGGTTTTTTTCTATCCTGATCCTTGCGTTTATCAACCTTTCAACAGCTGAAGATAGTCTCCTCTGGTAGCTGTCCCTTTCATTTATCAGTTTTATGATACTGTCCTTCTTATCCTGAAGGTTTGATATTTCCTCGTTTAGCTGCAGAAGTTCCTGGGTTAACTTTTCTAGCTCTTTCTGCGTTGAAATTATATCTGTTTGCAGTGAAGTTTCTGTCTGGGCAAGATTCTTCATCATCTCTTTCAGGTCAGACAGAGCCCTGGAAGCCTTTTCGACTTCCTCAAGGTAAGAGTTGACGTTAAGCTCTATGTAATGCAGCTCAGATTCTATTGAGTTTAGTCTGCTCTTTGCATCTGCATAATCCTCATAGAACTTCCTCGAAGATTCGCCGCCTTCGAGCATTTTGATAAGCCCATCAAGCTCCTTTGAGAGTGTATCTGACCTGTTCTGCGTTTCATCTATGGATCTGATGACTTTTTCTTTTTCCTCAGATATTTCTGATAACCTCTTTAAAAGAATAGCCTTTCTGTACCTTTCAATCTCTACGTTTATGAAGTTTAACCTTAAGAGTTCATTCATTTCGGTTTCAAGCTTTACCATTACTTCTCTTTTCTCATCCATCTTTGCGAACGTCACAGCCAGCTGCTCATCCGCTTCCTTTAGCCTCTGTAAAGCTTCTGCTTTCTTTTCATCGTAAATTTTGATGCCTATTATGTCTTGCAAAAGTTGCATTCTGTCAGAAGGGGACATTTCAGCTATAGCGTTGAGCGAACCCTGAGGCACTATGTTAAGCCCGTCAGAAGATATAGAGGCTGCTGCAAGTACATCTTCTATAGCGTTTTTTGTGGTTCTTTTACCGTTTAAAAAATACCTCTGAGTTCCGTCTTCCATGAGCTCTCTCGTTATGGTGACTTTTTCAGAATTTACTGGAATGGACCCGTTTTCATTAGATAATGTTATGCTGACCCTTGCTATCTTGTTTCTGGAACCTTCGTTTATAAGCCTGCTCATGCGGCTTTCCCTTAACGATTTTGGGCTGTTGGAACCGAGGGCAAACCTTATTGCGTCAAGGACGTTTGATTTGCCGCTTCCGTTTTTCCCGGTTATAGCGTTAAAACCCTTGATAAAATCCAGAGTAGCGTGATCCCTGAACGATTTAAAGCCTTTTAGCTCAAGCTTTAATATATATACCACATCTTTTTTATAAACGAACGGTAATTAAAAGTTATTTACTAAAAAATTGGTAAGGTACCAAAAAATTTAAATCCTAAAGTTAAAGGATTTTTACTATGAACAAAAAAGAACTTGCCGTAACAGCAGTGTTTTCAGCAGCTGCAGTTATATTTGAAGCGCTCCCTATAAAGATCCCGTTCCCTCTGCTTTCATACCTTACTTTTGATATAGCTGAGATACCGGTTTTCTTTCTTCTTTTTTATAACGGAATCGAGTCCGCTCTTGCTGGATCCATTTTGCTCGCTATTGTCCTGATGGGACTGGGTAGCTTTGTGCCGATAGGACCTGTTTTTAAGTTCCTTGCAGTGGCATCAGGAATAGCTGGCGCGGCGCCAGTATACAAAAAATCGCTGGTAGGGTCTTTTATTACTTCAACACTATTCAGAATTGCAGTAATGACTTTTGCTAACTATGTTTTGATAGAGTTTTATATGCCCGGATTTTTGAGTTATGTGAGCGATTTTCTTGGACTTAATCCGCTTGAGAGCGTAATGATCCTAACAGCAATATTTAACATAATTCAAAACGGCTTTTCGATTCTGGTTGCATACGTACTTTATAAAAAGATCAAAAGCAGAACTGGATAAAAATCATTTAACCATGACTAAAGCTTTTAGGTTAACCTTTGCTTTTGTAAATTGATGGCTGGTTTCCGCAGGAAACCCAATCATATCCTTAGATCATTTACAGTAAGATTTAACCAGGTGTTTGAAGATAACCTTCTGAGCATCTTCTTTTTATCTTCATGATCTGTATCTAAACCTTCTATTACCTCTTGCAGGTATTTTATTGTAGTTTCATAAATTGCGCGATCAACAGGATAGGGCACACCGTCTTTACCTCCATGAGCGAAGGAAAAAACAGCGGGATCCTTGTACGATGGTTCCGCTCCGTATATAACTGATGCAGTAAGCGCAAGAGCCCTTACGGCCTTTGCGCCTATACCTTTTGTGAGCAGAATTTCTTCGTAAGTTGAGGGATTGATTCTGTTAATTATATTCATGAGGCGTTTATCAAAGAACCTTTCAAGGTGCAGGGATTTCACCCCATAAATGTAGCTGTCCAGCCCCCTTCCAGCTGTCAGCATTTCAAGCGTTGCGTTTCTGTTCTCTTCGGATTCTCTTGATGCGAGATTCAGAACCCTCCTGTTAGGATCGAGCGCAGCTACACCAGAATGAGGATCGTTGAGCATATCTTTTTTATCGTCCCCCGTTATGTGGTACCTTCTTGCATATCCTTTTTCTCCGTTAAGCCCCTGCTGTATGACAGTCCAGTCTTTATTTTCCGAGATAACGAACCAGTGCTGGTATATGGAGTAACCATCCTGTACAGCCACTCCATCAACCTTTGCAGAGAGCCTGCTAAATTTTACATAAGTTTCTCCGTCAAGGTTGAACGTTTCGCTTATCTTTAAAATTTCTTCAGGAGTTTTTTCCGCAAAACCTTTCCCGCCAGCCACCTTTATACCGATCTCAGTTTTGTTTAAAGCTTCTTTCAGAGCGGCCATCGTAACAGTTGTAAGGCCGCTGCTGTGCCAGTCAAACCCGAGTACAGAACCGAACGCCTGAAACCAGAAAGGATCTGATATCTTTTTTAAAAACTCTTCTTTACCCTTGTCATCAACTATTAAGTAAGCTATCTGGCCCGCTAGAACGACCATTTTTTTGTAAAGCCATTCTGGAGCCCTGCCCCAGTGAAGGGGAAGGTCCGCCGTTCCTTTTATCACTGTAACTGAGTTAAACTCACTGATATTTAACAATATTTAATCGTTTTTATCGTTGAGCTGTGTTTATACTGCTTTTCAAATTCAAATGCTTTAAGAAAAAGATTTATTTATCCATAAGCTAACTTTTTAAAGCTTGAATGTACAGTACCTGAGCAAAAAAGATGCAAAAGAGCTGAGCAAGGCAGCAATAGAAATGGGGTTCGATTTTGAACCAGAAAAAATGATCGTGATAGATAAGGACTCAAAAGTTTTGATAGGTAACGGTATATTTATACTTACTGAGAACAGGATCCTGCCATTTATAGCAGACAAAAGGGTTGATCTTTTACCGGAAATATCGGTGGATGAAGGGGCTGTAAAGCACATAATTAACGGCGCATCGGTAATGAGACCTGGAGTAACGAAGATAGATGAAAGAGTGAAGAAGGATGGAATAGTTAAAGTCACATTCGAGAAACAGGTTATTTGTATCGGATTTTCTCTCTATGACAGCAGCGAAATGGAAAAACTTGAGAAAGGCGCTGTAGTAAAGAACGTTCACAGAAAGGGCGATAAATTCTGGGATACAGTTTCTGAGTATTTAGCTACGCTAAAGCAAAAAAGATGAACGGCTTTAAAATGATCAGCAACAAATAAACTATTGCGAAACCTAAAAGAAAAGCCATGACCCAGCTCAAGATAACCCACCTCAGATAATCTGCTTTAAATATCCTTGGCCTTGAGGAAAAACCAACTCCTATAAGACCACCCATGGTCACAGTTGTAAGAGAAGCGGGCAACTTAAGATATGTAAGAACAAGAAGTATCGTTGCACCACCCAGTACAGCGCTTATTATGCCTATAGGACCAACTACTATAAGATCTTCACCCACAGCTTTCGACATTCCGGCAGCTCTGAAAGCCCCTAAAGAGGCAAAAACCGCGAGCAGAGCGATCTCTGCGTAGGTCAAAGAGTAAGCGCCAGCTATGAAACCAACGTTGTTGGCTCCAAGAACGAAAGAGGTGTAAAAAACTGTAACCAGTGCCGAAATTCTGATAACGATGCTGAGCGTTGAAATGGTTACCTTGAAAAGAAGGCGTCTTAATGCTTTGTAAAGCACAGCTGAAAAAATTAGAGCTATAAAAGGAGAAATTACCCACCATAAAAATAACCAGCTCACGTTTTCTGATATGTGTTTTACGCCCTCAACAATGAGTATAGCGAGCCAGCCGCCTACCAGAGATTGAGTGATGCTCAGGGGCAGATTGACCAAAGTAAAGGCATAGAAAAGAAATACCTGGACTACAAGAAGAAGCAAACCATAGGTTGCATACATTGGCCCTAAAGTTTTTGCATAGCTTGCGGTATATTCTCCCTGCAAAATTGTTCCAAGAAGTATTCCAAGACCCACTGTTATGGCGGCCACGCTGTAGTTAAAACCAGCGCTTCCAGCCAGTCCGCCTTCAAAAACGGCTCCGTTGTTCAGGCCGAAAAGGTAGATAAGCACGATGAGAAGCACTATATCCAGCAAGCCTATGAGGTTCATTTATATCCCTTTGCTATAAGCCTTATAATTATATCTGAGCTGTCTTCAGCCGAATCGGCTATGTTGTCCATAAGGTTTATAGCTTCTCTTAAAGTTATGATGTCAAGGACGTCAAGGTTCTTTCCCTTGTTGTGAAGATCTATGAGAGTTTTATCCTTCACAAAGTCAGCTTTTTCCTCCATGGCTTCAACTTCTTTTATTTTGAGTAAAATTTCACGGGGGGGCGATTTTTTTAACATGGATAATACATTGCCAAATGAATCTACCGTATCTACGATCGCCTGTACAAAATCGTTAAAAAGCGTTTCTTTAAACAGAAAATTAAGGGCCTGCCTTGATACGTTGTACTCATTGAACATTTTCGCTACATCTTTTGAGTAATCAGCCATAAAGTCCATTCTTTCAAGAAGATCAAGAAAATCGTCCCTTATGTAAGAAAAAAAGCTTCCTGATGCTATAGCTTCAGCCAGCTTTTCGTGAATTTCGTCAGCTTCTGTTTCAGTTTTGTTTATTTTATCGTAATAAGCTTGCAGGTCATCAACGGAACTTACACGCACCATAAAATCTTTAAAAAGCAACACTGTTTCTCTTAATTTTGAATAGTAATTACAAATTCCCTGAAGGAGCTCTTTTTCACCGCTACCCATGAGGGAAGAGAAAGATACCAAAATGTTCACCAAACAGAAAAAGAAAACAAAGAACTATATTAACTTATTATTAAAATCTCAGTACGTCATCAGTCCTTTTTCTTCAAGAATTTCGTGAAGTCTTTCAACCGCTCTGTAGACTTCCTCTTCTTTTTTAGCACCTGTACAGACGAGCTTTCCACTGGCAAAAAGAAGTATCACTGTCTTGGGATCGTCCATCCTGTATATCAAACCGGGGAACTGCTCTGGCTCATACATAGTGTGTTCAAGAACCTCTGCGGCCTTTTCAAGGTTTATCTTTCCCCCCAGAGATGCTGATGCCACGATGTTCTGTATCTCAATAATGGGTTCGTTTTTGATGTCTATACCTGCTTTTCTGAGCTTTTGAACTACTGTTTCAACAGCTTTCCTGGCCTGCGCTTCGCTTTTAGCACCGGTACAGACCATTTTTCCCGAGCTAAATATTAAGGTGGCTGTTTTTGGAGATTTTAACCTGAATACAAGACCCGGAAACTGTTCCGGATGATATTCGACGTCAGGAAACAGCCTTGTGATTGTAATAAGGTCTATAGACTGATTTACTGAAGCCGAAGTTACTACATTTTCAATACTTATTGACGCTATAGTTTTAGGCAATTCATTATATATTTAAAACCCCTGTATATAAATACTTTTTAAATAAAACAAAAAATCTTTTTTGGCCAGATGGGCCGGGCCGGATTTGAACCGGCGACCTTTCGGTTATCAGCCGAACGCTCTAACCATGCTGAGCTACCGGCCCATCAAGTAGCAACTTGTTGTCCGGTTGAACCTCCTCTTAAAGCTTGCGTCAGTTTGTTCTGTACTTCTTGCAGAGACTGCCTGACCTTTTCCTCCTGCTTGCTCAGTACGGTCCTCCTTGTGTTTGCGAGCTCTTTCTTTTCCTGAAGCTCTTTTAAAAGGTCCTGTTTGTTGCTCTTTATCATGATACTGCCTGCCACTTTATATACCTCTACATCATCTGACTGCTTCTGAAGTTCTTCTAATGCTCTATCGAGTTCAGCTATTTCTAGATCGACCTGCTGTTTCTGTGCTAGCAGCGCCTGAAGCGTTTGCTGAAGCTGATCATATCTTGCAAGTTCTTCCTGCAACCATGCGGGAACATTTTCGCTCATTTTACATTAAGCTATTCACAGACGCATTTATAACTCTAAGGGTCGAATTGATAAAAGCGCGGGCATCCCCTATATCATCGCTATCAAAAACAATGATGAGAATATTATCTACAACTTTCGAACCGTCAAGAGCCTTTTTTAAAGATTCTGCAGTTCTTTTGTCCCCTTTTAACGATATTTTAACGCTGATCTTTTTATTCCTGGACAAGATCGTAGGCGTCTCCTGCGACCTTATAACCGCATCTTTCGCATACCCATACTCCAATCACTGATCTCCTGAAATGCATAGAACCGCATTTTGGACATGCCCTTTTCTTCTTTAACCTGTTCCATACTGAAAGATATCTCCTCCTTAAAGTTAAACCATATTTAACACCGAGGTTAGGCATTTGATATCACTCCCTCCAATACCTTCCTCATCTCCTCAGATTTAGACTTTGCTAAATCTATTATGTTTAGGACGTCGTCCACAAGCAGAGCGCCGTTGCCCCCTTTCTGGACCGCACAGATGTTACCGCTCTTATCGTACACTATGGTCAGCCTTGCTTCCATCATGCTTTCTTCTTCCCATGTGGGATCCACAATTATGTAGCTGTCTACCTTGGCAAACGTGGTTGAAACTCCGAGATCCTGAACTGGCAGCAGGACCTTTTCTGAACCCTTGACCAGCGTGCCGTTCTGGTTGACCACAGGATAATACTTCGTTGTAAGCAAAGCGACAACTGCTGCATAAGATGAAGCGTCAAAAAGGTTTCCGTCCATTCCTATAACGCTTATGTCCACGTAAACTGTGTAAACGTGTTTACCGGGTTCTATGACAAGCTTTGAAAAGTCGATCATCTTGCTTTCTCTTATACCTCTGTCTACAACCCTCGCAAGCTCTATCGAATCTTCATCCGGAGGACCAGGCTCCTGGTATTCACTCGCTGTCGGAAGTATTTCCGCATTTACTATCAGGATTCCTTCGTTGGGAGTATCCGGAAAAGGCGTTCCCACGCCTATCTTAACTCCCGCTATCACGTGCGTGTCTCCAAGCTTTACCATCGCAGAACCTTCCGCCTTCTCTATAACGTTCGGCGTTATTGACAGCGGTCTGTAGTCAAGAAGTCCCCTGTTATCAACCCTCTTTCCCTGAGCAAGCGATTTCAGTATCTGTTCTTTCCTTACAGCGCTTACAAGAAGTTTCTTGCTTGGCATCATTTTTTGTTTTCACCCTGGGAATACTTTTTTGCAAGGGCTTCTTTCTGAATTTCTTTTATTTTTTTAGCAGCTTCCATGGCCATCGTCAATCCAGCTTTAAATTCTTCAACAGTCATCTTTCCATCCATCTGCAGCAACGTTATTTTGTTTTCGTTAAGCATAAAAGCAACAGGCATGTCCGATTCTCCTTCTTTATCTTCTATATCGTTAAGGTCAACCACGAGCGTCCCGTTAACCTTACCAACGGCGACAGCCTCTACGAGATCTTTCATGGGTATTCCTGCGTCCGCGAGCGCAACAGAAGCCGCAGTTATGCTTGCGCTCCTGCTTCCGCCATCGCTCTGAAGAACTTCAACAAATATATCTATCATCGTTTTTGGAAAGTTTTCAAGTATAAGTGAGGGTTCCAAAGCATCCCTGATTACCTTCGATATTTCTATTTCTCTTCTTGAAGGCTGGGGGTTTTTCCTTTCTTCAGTCGAAAAAGGAGACATGTGATACCTGCATCTCAGCGTTGCTTTTTCTATGTTCATTCCATACCTGTGCGAATCCTTTGGACCGTATATTGCGACTATTATCTTGTTTTTTCCGTGTTCAATATAAGATGAACCTGCCGCATTCTTTATTATACCTACGTCTATCTTCAGAGGACGAAGGTCAGTAGGACCTCTCCCGTCAGTCCTTTTACCGTTAATTATCAGCTGATTTTCCATCTTTATTCAACACCTTTATTATTTCATTATATAAACCATTTAAATTATACTTCGATTCTATCACGTCTAGGGCTCTTTTAACCATTTCTATCTTCTTTAAATCCCCTTTTACAACAACTATACCGTTAGCGCCCAGCCTGAGTTCTGCGCCAGTAAGCTCCTTTATCTTGCTCGGTATTCTGCTGCGGCTTGTGTAAAGGTAATGCGCTTTTGCCGGAGAAATGTAAAAAATGGCGTCTCCGTCAACTTTCCATTTCTGGTCTGGCTGAAGCACTACATCCTTGCCTCTTTCTATCCTCTGAACCTTTGCAGCTACAAGATCGCCCACGTTTACTTTCTTTGAAAGGTCAAACTTTGATGGATCTATCCTTCTCTTAAAGAAAGCGTTTGCCATTATATAGCCGTTAACGTATGAATTTATATCGAGAGTGGCTGCAAGCGGCTGAACGTCGGTGACTACACCGATCACAAAATCCCCAACCTTTGGTATGTATGGACCAGATAGCCTGATAACGCGAACGCGACCTCCACCTATTTCAGCCCTTCCAACAAAAATCGATAAGTATTCTTCGCCTTTTTTAAGCACGTTTGCCCATGACCTAAAATTTCCTTTTGCTACAACTTCACCGGGAACTACGAGCTTACTCAATTAGCTTTACCAACCCTTCACCATGAGTTAAAGAAGCTATTCTATCAAGAAATGCTGCCTGCGTAGCAAGAGGTATAGTTATCAAACCGCTCAGGCTCCCATCACTTTCCCAGTTTTCCTGTTTGATTTCTCCGTATTCTTTAAGGACTTTTATAACCTGATATGCGTACTTTGCCGGTATCTTAAAGCTCAAAGTTATGCTGCCTGTCTTTAAAGCAATGTAAGGTCTTATCTTTTCAACAACGAGTTTAGCCTGTTCTTCAGCTGGCTTTAAAGGATCGATAGAAATGCCAGCCATGTCCATTGCCTTTTCTATCCTCATTACCGGGTGAGGCAGGTTTGTCTTTGGATCAACGTAGCTTTTTGATATTATCGTCATTATCTGTTTCTTTTTATCCTCTATCAGTCTTCTTCTCTGCTCTGTCGTTAAAGGGAGCTCACCTTTTGTGAGTATTTCTTTTTCTATTTCTCTTATGTCTTCTGTTCCAAAGGCCTTTTTTAATCTGTCCCGTGGAGCTCTTTGCCCTTTAGAAGAATCTGTAAATACTTCATCTATAACGAGAACCTTATCAATGTCTTTAAGCTTGTTCTGTCTGTAATCAAATGCAGCATCAGCATAAACTACGATTTCAAACTTTTCTGAACCTTTAACGTATTTGATTATTGCTGTTTTAGATGACATTTTTACTTACTCTGAAACTCTTTTGAAAGTTTTGATACTCTCTCTGCAACATCTGACGCTAAAAGCATCTTCATCTTTCTTTCTTCTTTGCTTATGTAAGCAACTTTAAGGTTACTGGGATCTACTTTACCTTCATTAATCCTTAAAATGCATTTTAGAGCCAGGTCTATCGCGTCGTCCAGTTTAACGTCCTCTTTATAGTTCTGTTCAAGGTATTCGTTTGCTGCATCGCTACCGCCGCCGATTGCTACAGCATCATACTCAAGGTATGTGCCGCTGGGGTCAGTGGTATATAAAGAGGGGGCTTCTTTGTCAATGCCGGCTATGATCAATGATACCCCAAATGGTCTAACGCCGGCATACTGAGTATACTGCTGGGCTAAATCACCCAGCGCTCTTGCAACTGTTTCAACTTCAATAGCTTCATCGTAAATAAGCCTGTTATTCTGGGCCAGAGTTCTTGCGTTGTCAACCAGAACTCTTGCATCCGGAACATAGCCTGCTGCAGCGATCATTATGTGATCGTCAACCTGAAATATCTTCTGACTTAACCTTGGATTCTGGAGCTTTTTTACCCTCTCTTCCACAGCAAGAACAACGCCATCGTTTACCTTAATTCCAACCGCTATAGTACCTCTTCTAACTGTTTCTATTGCATATTCCACCTGATACAGCCTACCATCAGGTGAAAATATCGTTAATGCCCTATCATATCCCGCTGATGGTGCGAACATCAAAATTCACCTAACATTATAATCAAATCCGGGCTTTTTAAAATTTTTTATATAAATTTTAAAAGTCATGGATTAACTGTTTTTATTTATCGATTTTTTCTAATAAAAACCGATTTTAAAAAAAGGCTTTCCTGAAAATGCTCTCTATTCTTAGTTTAACTATTTAAAAAAATAGCAATCGTTTAAAGCATTTATTACACAATGATAAAGGTTGAAAGAAAACGACATTTGCAGATCATATGATTTAAGCTTTTTCAAACGCGCTCAGTTGAAAGCTTCTGACCTTTTCAGAATGGTATTGAGCGTTATTGCTGGAAAACCCTCAAACTTTTCACACTTTGATGGTTATGTTTACGCTTCAGGCATTCCTTACGGAAGAAGGGCCATAAGATGGATAAAGAAAAACGGAATAGAAGCGGTGGTGAACTTGACGGAGAAAAACATTGATTATGATGGTCTGGAAAACGTTCATATTCCTATGAAAAATGGGTTACCCCAGAAACCTGAAGTTCTTCACAGAGCTGTGCTGGCCGTTGAAGATTTTCAAAAAAATAAAAGAAAAACTCTGGTTCATTGCAGCGCTGGGCTCGGGAGGACAGGAATGGTCCTTTCTTGCTATCTTATATATAAATACGGGATTAACGCAGAAAATGCGCTCAGAAAGTTAAGGGAGCTCAGAAAAGGTTCTGTTTCTGATAGGTCACAGGAAGAGTGCGTTTATGCTTACGAAAAATGGTTAAAAGAACAGGTTAAAGGAGGCGCCTAGATGCAGTGAGAAGCCAGCTGGCTGTTATGCTGGTTGAACCCGAATACGGGATAAACATAGGTTATGTTGCAAGAACTATGGCTAACTTTGGAATTAAAGACCTAATAATAACGGGTAGAAAAAAGATACCGGAAATAGCTTACAGGTTTGCTTCACACGCAGGTGATATACTGAAAAACGCAAAAATGATGGAGTTTGATGAGGCCCTGAAAAAATATGATTATAGAATAGCTACTTCAGCAAGAGCAAGCAAGGACTGGAGGACAGTAATAAGAAGGGCCAGATATCCAGAGGAATCTTTTAAAAACGCTTTAAAACACAAAAGCGTCCTTCTGATACTTGGCAGGGATACGACCGGATTGACCAACGAAGAGATAATGAAATGTGATGATCTTATTAAGATACCAACGAGCGAAGAATATCCAGCGCTGAACATTTCGCACAGCCTCGCAATACTGCTATACATCTGGTCAGTTATGAACAGAAAAACCAGGATTAAAAAGGTAAACGTCCCCCGAGAAGAAGTCGATGTACTGATAAACTATATTGGAAGTATAGCTAAAGCTGTAGACCTTGAAGAAGAAAGGGCTTACAGGGTAGTTAAGCTGTACAGGGAGATAGCACTTAACAAGCTTGACGATGAACGAGATATGTTAACGCTTTTAGGGTTCTTCAGAGATATATTAAACGCTCTGAACCTGAACAGAAACGATCAGGCAAGCGATGGGTTAACTACATAAAGTATGTTGTTACCCCTTATTATTACATCGCCATAAGATGCTATCTGTTTTCCGTTATCGTCATATTCTTCCGCATTCTGAAGATATATGTTCATATAGTTGTCTATCTTTACAAGGTTCCCTTTATAGCTCATGCCGTTTTTCAGTTTAACCAAAACAGGACTTCCGATCAGTTTCAGAAGCTCTTCCATAGGCTTTTTTCCCATTTCTATTTGTGAAGGTTTTGAATTTTGCATCAATCGCATGAGAGATAAATTCCTCAAAATAAAAACCTTTCTGTAAATGATGCT
>JAGDXJ010000033.1 GCA_023256355.1 Nitrososphaerales archaeon
TGAAGCCCAAGCCCTGCGGGGTATGCAAATATATGCCAGCGTATGTCTGCGTATGGTGAAACCCTGACGAACCTCTGATGCTGCCGAAGATTAAATAGAATAAACATCATTTTGAGACGATTAATATAGAGAAAATTATAAAATTAATAGGCTGCACAGAATTTCATTTATTCAACTTAAAAAAGCTTTTACTGTAGAACGAAGGCTTATTTTATGTCTAAAAGCTTACACATAAAGAACTATAAAGCCTTACCACCAATAATTTGTGGTTTATGAAATCAGAGCCCGAGCTTGCTTTCTATGAATTGAACGTCGACAAACCTCGTAAAATCTTTGTATATATTTTCATAAACATATTCAAAGGGCTGGACTAATCTTGAAGAAAGAGGTTCAAACCCTTTTTTCTGTCTTAAATAATTCAAAAGCTTTAGCGTAAAATTTTCATTTTCAAATATACCATGAATGTACGTTCCAAAAACTTGCCCCTCATACCCCCCGCTGGGCTGATTAACTTTGGCACCGTTTCTTTGATAAATCAGCTCAAATGGCTTTCTGTGCTCCGTTATGCCGTAATGTATTTCATAACCTTTTATTAAAGTTCCACTTGCTGGTCCGTTTAACACTTTAGCCTTTGTACTTGAAACGACCTTTGAGCCGTTCATAAACGTCTTAGCTTTTAAAAGGGAAAGCCCACTGAATTCTCCTTCTCTGCTTTCTAAGTTATCAATTATTTTTTCTCCAAGAGCTTGTAATCCTCCGCAAATGCCCATTATTAGCGAACCGTTTTTCAAAGCATTTTGCGCTTCTTCTTGTGCGTTTACTGATTTTAGATACTTTATGTCTTTAACGGTTACCTTTGATCCGGGTAAAACTATCAAGTCATATCCTCCAGTTATATATCCCTGAAAGTTTATTCCGACATCAGGATACATAAAAAGAGGAAATGCATCAGTAAAGTTTGAGATGTATGGTGTCCTTATAAAAAGGACCTTGACTCTTCCATACCGGCTAGGGATGCTGTCGGCGCTATCTTCCCAAGGTGCTACTAGTTCATGATAAGGGATAAAACCAAGCATCCTTATCCTGTACCTTTCCATCATTATCGTCATTGCTGGTTTTATAAGATCTTCTTTCCCAGAATATTTGTTTAAGATCGCTCCTATGAACCGTTCTCTACCCAAAATAGTAACGGTTCCTAAGATGCTGGCAAGCGAACCCCCTCTGTATATATCGCTGACAAGCAAATATTTGGCTCCTGAAATCTTAAGCATGTACCTGTTTGAAAGATCGGGAAGGTTTATTTCTGTTGGAGAGCCTGTGCCTTCTATTATTATAAGGTCATGTTTTTTTGAAAGCCTGTTAAAAGAATCAGCTATGATTTTTCTCAAATATTCTTGGAATCTTTCGCTGTAAAACTCTTCAACAGTGACGGTTGCTCTGTGTTCTCCTTTTATAACTACATAAAGATCGTTTTCTTGAGGCTTTACCAAGATCGGGTTCATGTCAGCTTCGGGTTCTAAACCGGCTACTTTTGCCTGAAAAACCTGTGCGTATGCCATTTCTCCACCTTTTCCAACACCTGCATTTAGTGAGATGTTTAAAGCCTTAAAAGGAGCTACAGAAAAGCCTCTTTTCCTGAAATGCTTTAGTAAAAGCGAAACAAGTAAAGTTTTCCCGGCTCCCGAAGAAGTTCCGAAAACAGCTATACTTTTAGATGTTTTCAGACACGATTAACCCCTGTTTGAAAACATATACCGGCTTTTCATGATACCTTATTGCCTGCTTAACATTATCTCTTCTTAACAATACAAGATCAGCGCTTTTACCTGTTTCCAGCTTATTTTCAGTTCCAACTGCGGTTGCAGCTCTCCAAGTTATCATGTCGTAAATATTTTCTCTTCCTTCTGGATCCATCATCCAAAGAAGATGAGAAGCTAGAAATGCGACTTCAAGAGGATTACAGGAGCCGTACGGATAATATGCATCGTTACAATCATCTTGCCCAAGCGCGACATTTATTCCGTATTTTAATGCTTCCTTTACAGGCAGATGATATTTACCTGTATGGGGGTTCGTAACCAGAGATATTTTTGCTGCTTTGACTTTTTCAAAAACTCTGTAAAGCGATTCTCTGTCATATACTTCTAAGGCCCTTGCGTGACATGCTTCAACCTTTCCCTGCAGTCCATAATTTACAGTTTCGTCAGCTAAATACTCTAAAGTTTTAAGCTTTGGGTCAGGAGCATCATCGACTAGAAATGCCGCAGGTTTGTTGTATTTTTTCGCCAGCTCAAGGGATATCTTTATATGTTGTTTCATATCTTCCTCAGTCTTCTCAATCCATGGTATACCGCCTACAACATCAGCCCCTTTTTTTATTGACTCTTCTACTACGGATTGAGCACCGGCGTCTGTAAAAAATCCCTGCTGAGGAAAGGCTACTATTTCTACATCTAGCATGTTTTTAACTTTCTCTTTAGCTTTCAAAACTCCCATAAATCCTTTAAGTTCTGCATAACTGTCAACGTCTGCAAAAACTCTCATGAAAGTAACCCCGTTAGAAAAACCCTGCAGAAATTTTTCCAAAACCCTAGTAGCGATGATTTCGGAGTCATAGTGCTTTTTAACTTCAGCTGCTTTTCTTATAGCTTCATCTGCGCCTCCACCAAGCTGATATATCGAAACTGTGTCTTTCTCAATCATATCACCAGTTTCAACTTTGTCTATATGTACATGAGGTATTACAAAGCTTTCGGTCAAAAGGTTTCCCATTCCGTTTATGTCTCCAGATTCACCTGAATATTTCGATATGTTTGATATTTTATTACCTTTTATTTCAACCGTAAATAAGCCCTCTGTATTTCTCAATCTTACGTTGGTTATCTTTATCATTCCTCAGTTATTATGTTTGGTGTTAATTTAATCTTTTTGTCCGTATGGCCTAATAAAAAATTTAATTCCTAAAAAGTAAATGCATTTTTAGAGCCAAAATTCTATACTATCCAGTAATTTATAATCTTCTTCAACATGGAGATTAAATTCTTTTATTGCTTCAAAAATTAAGTACAGCATAAAAAAACCAAAAGTAATAAGAGTGATGACTAAATAAAGCACAAAGTTCCTTTTCTGCGTTTTTTCTCTTTGAAGCTTGATGCCCAATACTGAAAATGCTTTATCTTCTAGGTTTTCTAATCTTTCTAATATTTTGTGCGACTTATAAACAACGTAAAATGAAATTATTAACGAAACTATTTCTAACAGAGGTATAAAAAAGAAAAAAACGATCATGATTGGGAATAAAAGTGAATTGGGCATTTTTAAATTTTTTATTTCGTTTGTTTGAGACTCTAAGTTTGGAATTTGAATTTGAGATAGGATTTGGATGAGCTTTTCCTGATGTATTTTTAAAGATCGTAAAAGTTTGTATTCAGTAAATGCAAAAGCACCGATGAATAAAAATCCAGAAATTTCTATTATGCTAAGTAGACTTATGTTTGAATAAAAAAAGGAAAATACGTTATACGAAGCAGTTATATTAGTAGCATAATAAAGTACCAATTGATATATAAAAAACGAATAAAGGATAAGATTACCTATGAATAGTATCCATATAATAAAAATATATTTTAATGAAATTTTTATATTTATTTCTCTTCTTAAATCTTTAAAATTCACAACATAAAAATCTTAAAGCGTCTTTATTAAAAATATCGGAAAAATGCGCTTTTCCTTTTTTTATTAGGTTTAAGAAGCACTTTATAACTTTAACTTTTCGGGGGTTAAGGGGGTGAAAGTCCCCTTCCGCGAAGGGAGTATGGATAGCCCCCTTACATCCTTTGTTGCATAATATATGATTTTATTCTCTGCTTTGTTGTACAGCGTTCTTTAATGATCTTTTTGAACT
>JAGDXJ010000029.1 GCA_023256355.1 Nitrososphaerales archaeon
CTGTAAATTTTTCAGCTTTGTAAGAAGCTAATTTCAACTTGCTGAACGGACTTCCGCCCCCTCAACCCCATAGGTTAACGTTTTTTGAGCATAAAAATAATCTTTATGCATCCATGAACCATAATTTAGATGATAATATTTTGAGGAAACTATAAAGGAGATGCCGGAAAAATAAGCGGGTGAAAGTATATGACGATATTGACTCCTGGACCAACTGAAATGAATCCGGATGTTTTAAGGGAAATGCTCAGGTCTGTCAACCCTGACCTAGACAAAGGTTTCTTCAGGGTTTACAGCGAAACCGTTGAAATGATAAAGAGGTTGATAAAATGGAACGGCGACGTCTATATAATGAGCGGTGAAGGGATGCTCGGGCTTGAAGCTTCGATCGCTAACACTGTTAGAGAAGGAGACAGGGTTCTCTCTCTTTCAAACGGAGTTTTTGGTGAATCGTTCGCTGACCTTGCGATGAGGTACGGTGCAAAGGTCGATACAGTTAACTCACCTTATGATGAGCCTTTTGACGCACGGCTTATAAAAAACGTTGAAGGCTATAAAGCTCTCACTTTTGTTTATGTTGAAACACCTTCGGGTTTAATCAACGATATTGAGTCGGTTTCTGAAAGAATAAAAGAAAAAGGTTCTATTTTCATAGTCGACGCGGTTTCAGCTGTTGGGGGTCTGCCCATTGACTGTGAGGCTCTGGGCATAGACATATGTCTGATGGCTAGCCAGAAGGCTTTCAGTTCTCCTCCAGGACTTGCTATTGTTGCCGTTTCTAAAAAGGCCAAGGAGGCGATAGAGAAAAACAATTACAGAGGCTATTATATGGGAATTAAGGTCTGGGATGAATATCTCAAGGATGGAATGTTCCCATACACGCCAGCCGCAAACGATATTCTTGCGCTCCACAGATCACTTAAGGACATCTTCAGGGAGGGACCTGAATCAGTTTACAGGAGACATCTGGCATCCAAAGAAGCGACAATCGAGGGGATCAAAGCCCTGGGTTTGAAACTCTTTGTTAAGGATAAAGCGTTTTCAGCTCCTACCGTAACCGCAGTTTATTCTCCGGTAAGTCCAGAAAAGATAATCGATTTTGCATGGGAAAAGCTTGGCGTTATGCTGGCGGGTTCATGGGGTCCGCTAAAGGACAAAGTAATAAGGATAGGCCATATGGGTTACACAGCCCAGAGAAGGTTTGTTGCGGAAGGAATAGCAGCTCTTGGAGCCGCCCTGAACCATAACGGCATTCCTGCGGATACAGTAAGTGCGCTGAAAAAAGTCAATGAAGTGTTTGACAGGTACAACCTTTAATTTTTTCAAACGTTTTATTGTTATTTAGAAATGGATTGACATTAACTTATACTAAGATAGTTCAGCTTTCGAGCAGAAAGCTCCTCAGAACAGAAGGGCTTGGCACAGATATTCCCGCATACGAAAGCTGTCTTTCAAGTATTCTTATATCCACGTCGTGATGATATGTGTAATTTTTAAGCGTTCTTTCGACAAGACCATAAGGTAAACCAAGCAGAGCTGAGTAAGAGAACGCAAACCCGCTCCTGTTCTTTTCGTAGATGTTCATGCTTTCAAAGAAGTATTTCCTGAAGGATTCGACGAGTGACGCTTTTAATGAGGAATGCGCTGAAAGGGTGCAGCAGTAATGTTCCATTTCGCTGTAGCTGAAAGTTTCCTTTTTACCTTCAGATCTTAAAATTGTTGCAAAAGGTTCCCACACGGTAATGGCATCAGCCTTCCCGTTCAGGAATTCGTTTAAAGCTTTCATTGGGTCATCAAAATAATCGACAGACGAAGGATCCCTTATAAGAGAGCTGTTAACAGCGGTCCTCAGTATCATCTCCATTGTAGAAAGCCTGCTGCTCAGGGTTCTTGGCTTTCTGTCTGTTGTTGTGCTGAAAAGGTATCCTCCTCCAGATCCAGCAGGGGCTATCATCTTAACCGGAAAACCGGCGTATGCAAAGAATATCTGGGATATCGCCGGGGAGATGCCAAAATCAAGTTTTCCCATCACAAGGTCCTTCATTACTTCAACCCCACTTTCATATACCCTAACTTCAAGCTCATACCCTTTATCTTTAATTATTTTTCTTAACGGTATTATGTACCCGTATTCCGATGACCTTATTATCCCTATCTTAAGCAGGTTTCCCGATTCCTTTACGTATGAATTAAGCGAAACAACATAATTCTTCCCTATCCTCTGTCTCCTTATTATGTTTCTTTCTTCAAGGTCCTTGAGCACTTCAGACACTCTGCTCTTTGAAACGTCGAGCGCTCTGTATATGCTGCTCTGAAGAGCCTCTCCACTCTCAAGCAGCCTGATGACCTTTTCCTCTATATCTTTTTTCATCCGAACAAAAGTTCGTAAAGGTTAAATATTAATTTTTCCGAACTTATGTTCGGAATGGAAACCTACGGAGTTGAGCAGATTCCTGCTGGGATGAGACACGGAAGGCCATTCTACCAGTTCACGCTCTGGTTTTCTAGCAACCTTACTGTAGCAGATTATGCTCTTGGGGCAATACTGGTAACGCTTGGAATTTCATGGTCCTGGATATGGGTTGCTGTTTTGCTTGGCAACCTGATCGGAGCTTTTCTTGTTGGCTACCTTGCATCAGAAGGGCCACGCTTTGGCCTTCCCCAGATGATGATATCTAAAAGGGTCTTTGGCAACATCGGAAACATACCTTTTTCACTTGCACAGTGGATAAGCACGCTGGGCTGGTTCTCGGTAAATGCGATAATCTCAGGTTACGTGCTTTATTATGCTTATCCGGTTTTACCGCTTACTGCGTTTATAATCGTCTCTGCTTTATCGCAGATAGCTATAGCTATCTTCGGGTACGATATAATACACAGATCTGAATTTGTACTATCCTGTGCGCTAGGGACTTTCTTTGCTTTAACTTTAGTTCTGGCAATAATGTCAAAGCCAGCCCTGCCCATCAACGTTCCTTTCAACCCAACAGGCTTCGCAGTAGCCCTTGCAACCGTCTTCAGCTACATAATGTCCTGGGCACCTTACGCCAGCGATTACAGCAGGTACCTTCCCGAAACCACCAGCAGGATAAAGGTTTTGTTGTACGCGATGCTCGGAGGTGCTGTGGCCTCTGTCTGGATGGAAGCAGTCGGCATGTTAACAGGGCTGGCAACTGGTAACTACAGCGGTCTACCGACTGTGCTCCTTGGTTTTATGAACAGGTACGGAATTCTTTCTCTTACAGTTTCAGTGGTGATGGTTTTTCTGGGGGCACTTTCAGCAAACGTCTTAAACCTTTACTCAAATTCGCTTGTACTTTTAACTCTTTACGAGAAAGCTAAGAGACACTGGGGGTTAACACTGGGCGCTATAGCCGGTACAGCGCTCGCAATCGTCGGGGGAATCAACTTTGTTGGTTATTTTGAAGACTTCCTTTACTTTCTTGATTACTGGATAACCCCATGGATAGGCGTTATGATCGGGGCAATTTTAAACAGGAGCTTCACAGCGAAAAAAGCCAACATACGTTTGCTAACAGCTTATTTCCTTTCTCTTTTGGTTTCAGTGCCTTTCATGAACCTTCAGGCAGCAACATCGGGTGTGATAAACTTTGTAGGACCTTTTGCTTTTGCGCTTGGGGGAGCTGACGTGAGCTATTTCGTTTCATTCGTCTTAGGTCTTGTTCTTGTTTTTGTTTTTAAACTATTTAAATAGCTAGTTAATATAAAAAAATTATATGGCTAGAGGTCCAATCGAAATATTAACTACTCCCGGCTATGTTTCGCTTATTGAAGGATCATCCGGTGTTGGTAAAACTTCTTTGTCGCTTAAAGCCTGTTCTCTGAAAGATAAATGCACGTACGTATCGTACGCT
>JAGDXJ010000035.1 GCA_023256355.1 Nitrososphaerales archaeon
AATTATTCTAATTTTGTCTCCATCTTTGAGGACAAAATTCGGTCCAACTTTCAACTTTGAATTATCTCTGATGAGGTAAGCGAATTTAATGTTTTTAATGTTGATCTTTTCGGCAACGTCTCGCGGAGTGCTGTTTTCATTCATAAGCAGTGGAGGACCTTCAACGGAACCCGAATAATCAAGCGTATAAACCCTTATGAGGCCTAGAGCCTTCAAAACGCTTTCAACATCCTTTTCTCTGTCATAGCTCGGGAAGACGTAAACTTTCTGCATCCTCCCAAATATGTAATCCTCAATATCGTCTAGCGTGGCGTCTTCGCTGAGCTTTATAACACAGTTTTCGAGACCGTAGTCTTTTAAAAATCTTCTGAGCTCTTCTTCATTGATGTGCCTTGATTTACCTATTATTCTGATGCCACCGCTTGGCATCCTGTCTATTTCAACGAGCCTTCTTTTGTTTGGTACCAGGACTACGCCTTCGTTTTCAATGAGTTCTGCAGCCCTTTTATCGGCTATAAGCAGGACGTCTGCCTGTTTGATGAGTTTTATAAAATTACGAAAGTTGCCGGCTCCTATGGGCGCATAGTATGCCTGGAGCGTTACATCATTGGCCTTTATCGGCGCCACTACAGGTCTTGAAAAAACTTCATACTTTGACACCTTCATACCCGTGAGCTTATAAAAAGAATCTGAAAAATTAAAATCAACCACTACAGCTATTATGGCTTCCTTTTTTACGATCCATATATCTTTTCTTACAGCTTTCTTTTTTCTGCTTTCAGCTATCTCCTCCCTTAAAGAAGCCATCTGTCTTTTTATGGAAACTTCGAGCTTTTCTGTACCTTTATGATGCGGCATTTTAGAGAAGAACAGCTGAAGGAGCCTAAGCTTCTCGCTAGGATCCTTGGTCATAATGGCCTTTGCCCATATAGCCTTGGCTTCTTCTGTAAGGTTTGTAACCATCTAGCTCTAAAATAAATCCTGAAAGTAAATAAACAATACCTTTTCTTTGAAAACCTATATTCTTGGTTTGTTTCTGCATAATTTAACATTTTTTAAATAATATACGGTTTTACCTTTAAGCGAAAAAACTGCAGATTTGACTGTTACTCCTTTTTCTAGGGCTTTAAAAAACAGCTTTTCAAATTCAGGGTCTGTAATATAGTTAGGATAAAAGCATTTAGCGCCTTCGTTCATTATAAGAAATAAAAGCTCTGCTCTGTAACCGGATTCAACAGCTTTTATCAGAGTTAAAATGTGTTTTTTACCTCTTTCTGTAGGAGCATCCGGAAAAAGAGCTACATCATCTTTTATAAGGGTGCACCCTTTTGTCTCCACATAAATGTTCGGGTTGATAAAAAAGTCAATCCGGCTTTCAAAAATTTTAACTTCGGGTATAACTTTAACGTTTTTTGGAAATAAACATAGCGCAAGTTCCCTGTGTAAAAGCGTATTAGTAATGACCCAGCCGTTTGAGCCTTTCGCAGCTATTATCATGCAATCTGTTAAAGGGCTCTTCCTGTCAACGAACAGCACTGAATTTCCCGGATAGATTAGTTCTTTTAGTCTACCCGTATCATGCAGGTGACAAAGCCTTATTTTTTCACCTTGTAAAACTTTAACCACAAACCTGTTGATCCTCCTTACAGCAATACCTTCGCGCAGATCGTCTTTGATCTTCAGGCATTCTTTCATAAACCCTGTTATTACTGGTTATAATGACAATAATAAGCTCTCGATAAAATTTTTTACAAAACGCTCATTTAATGTTTTATGTAGATTCCATTCTATAACCACAGCGGAAAGAATCTTTTTTCAATCGGTTCGTTCTTAAAGTTTCCCACGATCGGCAGTTTATAACCGCAGAATTTGCACCTGTTATCATCGTCAAGGTTGTACTCAAGAATATCGAACCCGTACCTCTTTATAACAGCGTTTCCGCATCTTGGACAGTATGTGCTCTCGAATGGATGTCCCGGGACATTGCCAAGGTAAACGTAGTTCAGTCCTTCTTCTTTGGCAACCCTGTAATGCTCTTCAAGAGTTTTTACCGGCGTTTCTGGTAGCCAAAGGAGTTTGTAATCCGGATGAAAACGTAAGAAGTGAATCGGCGTGTCTTCACCAAGGTTTTCAGCTATCCATCTGGAAAGCTTTCTGGCGTCATCAAGGTTATCCCCAACCTCTGGAACAACAAGGTCAGTTATTTCTATATGGACATTTTTTTCTTTTAGCTCTTTTAACGCCCTGAATATGGGCTCCGGATCGGGCACCATAGCATACTTTCTTAAGAATTCTTTGTTTGCGTTTCCCTTGAAGTCAACAGTTATGCCGTCAAGAAATTCTGAAAAGTATTCAACTCCTTCATCCGTAAAATAGCCGTTGCTTACAAAGACG
This sequence comes from Nitrososphaerales archaeon, assembly GCA_023256355.1. Taxonomy (GTDB): domain Archaea; phylum Thermoproteota; class Nitrososphaeria; order Conexivisphaerales; family UBA164; genus CAYFFZ01. The sequence continues at coordinate 2,395 of JAGDXJ010000035.1, forward strand.
TTAAACAGCCCTGCCCTGTGAGCCATAACGCCAACATCGTGCGCAAACTCAGCAAAAATGCTTGGCTCGTTGTAGGTATAGGCAAGGCCATCAGCCCCGTATTTTTTTGCGAGCTTCATAACTTCCTCAGGGCTTATATAAGTACCTTCAACTTTTCTTCTCTGAGAAAGGTCATAGTTCTGACAGAAAGCGCAGGCCCAGCTGCATCCAGTAGTTCCCATGCTGAGGACCTTGCTTCCAGGATAAAAATGAACAAGCGGCTTTTTTTCTATCGGATCCATATGAAGAGCATTGATAACTCCGTAGTTGAGCAGGTAAAGTTTTCCGTTAAAGACTCCTCTAACGCCGCAAAAACCAGTCTGTCCTTCGCTCAACGTACATCCACGTGCGCATGCAAGACACTGTACCCTGTCATCTTTTTTCTTTAAAAGCTGAGCCTCCTTCTTCATCCATCAGGTTATTTGTACAAAGAGGATAAATAAGCATCCCTGATTTTTCAGCGCCGAGAAACGATAAAATTGTGGAGCTTTCAAAATCATACTTTGGATAAGTTTAGATAACGTATTTAAACGTCTTTTTATGAGGGTTCGTATGGATTTTACACTCATTCTGGGGCTCATAGCGGGCTTTTTAACCACCGTCGCATATGTACCCGAGGTCATTAAAGTTTTCAGCACAAAGGACACAAAAGGCATATCGCTTCTGTGGCTCTTGACTCTGTTGACTGGAGCGCTGCTGTGGTTTTACTATGGCGTTCTTATAATTTCAATACCTGTAATGGCAGCAAACGGGGTATCTGCTTTCTTGATTTTGATGCTTATATTTTTGAAAATAAAGTACAAGTGATTTTTGTATGCAGCATACAGGAATATTCGCTTTCTTGTTCAAGTCAGCTGTTCTCTCTTCTCAGAATTATTAACACACAACAATACATATCATAGCCTGATTTTAACTGATAACAAGATTAAATAAATAGTTGAGCAGAGAGCAAAGACCCGGCACGAGTGAGATTTTATTGTTGTGGCATATAAGTGAATCAATGGTCAGACAGCTAGTCAGAGCACAGAAAAACACGAAGAGTGTCGACTTCGAAGAAACTCAGCTGGGTAAATTGGACTTTGTCCTTCCGTTAAACGCAACAACCCTGAACGTTGCCTGTTCATTGGCCAAATGCTTATGGCTGTCTGTAGTGTAAATCAGATCGTCTCCATCTTTAAACTTCCCTATGTCAGGCATTCTCATTATGAACTTTATTCCTGAAGAATTCAGCA
>JAGDXJ010000019.1 GCA_023256355.1 Nitrososphaerales archaeon
TTTCTGTACTCTGACCAGAGCTGTCTAACCCTTGATTCGCTTACACGCTGCAACAACGCAATCTGGCTCATGCTAAGTCTGCCCCTGCTCTTCTGCACAATTATCCACTTAATCTTGATGTCAGTTAAAATCAAGCTATGATATGTGTTGTTATGCGTTAATAATTTTGGGAAAAGAGAAATATCGTTAATATTCGAAATATTTATATACAATAAATTCATTTAATTTATATTGAAGTAAAATGTCAGAAGAAACTCAAGGCGAATTAGAACTTCCTTTAGGTAATCCAAAGATTTATGCGCTAGTAGCACTTTTAATAGGCCTATTAGATCTCATAACAATACCTTACGCAATGACGTTCAGCTATCACTACAACTATCTGGTTGTCGAGGTAAACAGCCTAATAGCGTTCATAATAATAATCTTGGCTGCCGTAGAATACTACCTTAAAAAACAGAACAAAGGTGGTGTCGCAATACCTGTTTTACTGTTGATTTTCGGTATAATACTTTTCTTCCTTTACCCACAGGCATATTCTACACCTTGGGTAATGCAGTACCACCTTTATATAATAAATACAGAAACTTACCACCAAGCGTTCTATGTTTCGAACTATAAAGCTAGAGATATGCTCTGGGGGCTTAGCTTTGGCTACGGTTTGTTTTTGATCCTCATTATGATCCTAGACATATATGTAATCAAACATCCTCAATTCTATAAAAAGTAAAAACAAACTAATGTTATATTTTTTACCATATTTTTATGATTAAAAATGTTAAATCTCAAACGTTATGTAATTAAAAGTGTCAGCTTGTTATAATCGATTGTTAATTCGAAAGTCAAAAACGTGATACACGTATGAGGCTTTGGTTCATGTAGGAACGCAAATAAAATCCAGCGATATAAGCGCAAGCGCTTTAGTGTTTATACATGCATTTTTTAGCTTGCTGTTACGTTAACTATTATATTAACTGGCCCAGAGTAAGATGTTGATGGCGTTTGAACAGTTACATACAGAGTTTTTGATTGGCCAGGGGTGACCTGTAATGGTAAAGATTGCGAAAGGTAAGTTGTTGGAATTGCGAACCCTGTTGTGTTAGTTGTAATAGATTGAACATATATTACTGTTTTACCTTCATTAGTTATGTTTAGCTCATAATCAAAAAAGCTGTTTGCTTTGATGGTAAAAGTAGAACTGGGCTGAAGAACCTTTCCCACTATTACAGCTCCCGCACCTGCGGGTTTATTAACTATCAGGTTTATGCCTTTTACATATACCTCGGGGGTAGTAACATAGTTCTGATATATTACGCCGCTTATAATAAGCAGTATAGCAATCACAGCAGCCAAAGTATAGACATCCTTGTTCATTTTACTCACCTAATGCACGTTTTCCTTTTTTATTATGCCTATACTTTCAAAAAGAGCCGATATTTCGTTAAGCTTTACTGCTGGAGGTTTTGTCTTTAGTTTATAAGTAAGCTGGAAGACCTGAGGCGGAACTACCGACCATTCTTTATGTTGAGAAGCGTTTATAAAAGCGTCCCGTGGCGTTCCTTCGAATGCAACTTTTCCATCATAAAACACTATGGCTTTGTTGCTATAATCAGCAGCCTGTTTCACGTTGTGGGATACCATAACAACCGTTATCTTATATTTTTTGTTTAAATCCTTTATATAAGATAATATTTCTTCTCCCGTCTGTTTGTCAAGCCCTCTTGTAGGCTCATCGAGCAAAAGTATCGCTGGATTATTGATAAGCACGCTACATAAAGTAACAAGCCTTCTTTGTCCTACGCTTAGCTTGTGGGGGCTTTCCTCTTTATAAGCATAAAGCCCGAACATCCTTAGAAGCTCTTCTGCTCTTTTCTCTGCTTCAGCTATATCTTCTCCTCTTAAACGGGGAGAAAATGTTACTTCGCTCATGACGGTAGTGTTCAATATCATCTGGTCAGGATCCTGAAAGACGTACCCCACAATTTTTGATATCTTTGCCATGTTTAGCTTTGCTACATCGGCTCCGCTAAGTATGACATGACCCTTTGTTGGTTTTTGAAGACCGGCTATTATTCTCAACGCGGTTGTCTTCCCAGATCCGTTAGGACCCATGATTGATGCAATTTCTCCTTTCTTAACCGTAAAGTTTATGCCTTTAAGAGTGAATTCTTTGCTTCTTTCATACTTAAACCAAACGTCATTGAACTCTATGACGTTTTCTGTTTCATTTGAAGGTAGAGTGTCCGGGTCTAAAAACGGGAGGCTTTTTTCACTGAGCTCGTCTACAACATGCTTGTTCATGTTTATAAATTCATCTACGTTTAAAGGGGCTATTTTGGCTGTAGGATTTACCATTTTATGTATTGCTGCTATCTGCGGTTCTTCGATGCCATAAGATTCGATATTACGCATTAGCGCCTCCCTTATCGGTGCATCTATTGCTATCTTCTTGTCGTGTATAAGCACAAGCCTGTCAACAAGTCCCAGAACCCTTTCTACCTTGTGTTCGGCCATTATAATCGTTATACCGTATTCATCTCTTAACCTCCTTAAAGTGTTGAATACTTCTTCTGTCCCGAGCGAATCCAACATACTTGTAGGTTCATCGAGAATCAAAAGTTTTGGCCTCATTGCAAGGGCTCCAGCTATGACAAGCCTCTGTTTCTGACCGCCTGAAAGCAGAAAAGTTGGTGATTTCCTTTGTTCCCATAGGTTTACCTCTTTAAGCGCCCATTCAACTCTTCTTGCAATTTCTTCAGGTGGTACAGCCATATTTTCAGGGCCAAACGCAACGTCATCTTCAACTATAAGCGCAAAGATCTGATCTTCCGGTACTTGATAAACAGTACCTACGTACTTCGTAATATCTTTTAACTCTACTGCCTGTGTATCCACACCAAACACTTTTAAAGAACCTTCAATACTTGCCTGAATTACGTGAGGTATTACACCGTTTATTGCGTTAAGCAACGTTGACTTGCCGGAACCGGTTCTTCCAACAAGCAGAACAAATTCTCCCTCTTCTATTTCTAAGTTTATACCATCAAGCGCAGGCTCTTTATCTATACCGTAAGAGACCCTCAGATCGTTTATTTCAACAGCTTTCATTACTAACTCAGCATCAAAAAAATAGTTTACAGTTATTAATAAATATTTTTTTTAGAATCCGCCCACGATGACTTTCTTTATATAGTAAACTAAAGGTGCGAGTATTATTCCTACTATAATGCCGCCTATGCCGTTTGTTAAAGTCTCAAAGAGTATGTAATGTAATGTATACAGGTATCCTTCAATAAATGTTGCCCAGAACCCTTGGTACCAGAAATTATATGCTATAAAAACGACAAAGCCCACAACTGCACCATCCAGGAAGTAAAGGCCCGGAATCTTGCGCACGTTTTCTTTTGGTTTTGCTGTTTTTCCTGCTTGAGCCTGAGCTGCCTGTTCTGCAGTTACCTGGGCTTTAAACGATAGAACCCTCTGGTATGGAGTGCCCATGTATTTGCCTCGGACTATAAGATAAATGTCTATCAGTATTGCGTATGCCGTTACTTCATAGATAAACCAGAACGGTTCCCCACCAAATCCGTAGTGGAAAATGTCCGACAGCAAAGTGTATATAACCATCATTATTGAAACGCTTCCAGGCTTTCCTATAAGTGCTGCTACAAGGAACAATATGAATAATTCTCCAATGGTTGGGTAATAGAATATAGTTGTAATTGCTGAAAACCTTGGTATTAAAGGTGATATGAAGAAGTTCCATATCACGAGTATAGCCGCAAGAAGACCCATGTATACATAATCTACTGTTCTGAAATTAGCTAGCAGGTGTTTTTTCCAACCATATGCAAACAGGGCGGCGATAATAATGAAGTATATTGCCATTCCCCACCATGGTATGACTGTATGCATGTTAAAATGGACGCCGTTCCATGTCATAATAATTAAATATTAACCCGCGGCTTAATAAACATTTCTATCCGCATCTATGAATAATTTTTGACTAAAACTTAGTTTTTAAAAAATTATCTGGCTGAATCAATCTATAAACACTAATTTACAAACCTGCATTACAGGATTTTTTCATATTATTTTAAACTTTATTAAACATTATTGTTTAATAAAAACAAAATTTAAAAACTATTAGTTATAAACAAAAAGCATGGGGTTTAAAGAACTTGATGATATGCCTCTGAACCGTTTCTTAATACTCATGACGCTTCTTGTAGGACTGGGATCTTTTTTGGATGGATACGACCTTTTGAACGTAAGCATAGCATTGCCTTTTTTGATAAAAACCATGAACATAACAGCTCCTGTTCAGGGAATGCTCGGCACGGCCACATATTTGGGTGGCGTTTTCGGTGCTCTTCTTTTTGGAATATTCAGTGATCTTAGAGGAAGAAGAAGCGCTCTAATAGTTGATCTGTTTTTCTTTTTTATAGCCTCTATTTTATCAGCCTTTATACAGACTCCTTTTCAGTTGCTAGCTCTTAGATTTGCAATTGGGTTCGGAATAGGTGCAGATATAGTTTCGGGACCAGCTCTTTTATCTGAGATGCTTCCAAAGAATAAAAGAGGAAAAATGCTAGGTATATCCCTTCTTATGATGCCCCTCGGTGGGCTTGTAAGCGTACTTGTAGCTTATGCTCTTTATGTTTCTGGAGTTTCTGCTTTTATAATATGGAGGGTAATCTTTGCTCTTGGAGCTGTACCAGCATTGCTTGTGATATTGCTCAGAAGTTGGCTTACTGAATCTCCCAGATGGCTTGCAATGTTTGGAGACCCGAAAAAACACGCTAAAGAGTTCAGTGTGTTCAGTATAAAAGCGCAGAGCAGCGCTAAAAAAAGTTATTCTGAAATTTTTAGTAAGTATAAACGGGGGCTTGCATATTCGTCTGTGGCCTGGTTCACTGCTGGCACTACATCTATGCTTACTATATTTACCCCGCTTATACTTGAAAAATTTGCAACAAAGAGCTACGTGCAGATGATACATTTAACACTTGTAGTTTGGTTATTCGCTCTTTCTGGAGCCATTGTTTCAGCACTCCTACATGATTATGCAGGAAGAAAAAGGCTTGTTGTTGTTTCTGTTGTGCTCTTGGGAGTTTTTTACGTACTTCTTGGCATTTCATTATCGAAAAATGCTTACGTTCTTGAGCTTTTTCTTTCGCTCGCAATGTTCTTCTCTTTTATAAATGTAAGCAGCGCTTATACCATCCAGACTGAAGTATTTCCTACAGAATTAAAAGGTTTAGCCGATGGTCTAACGTTTTCCATAAACAGGTTAGCTAATTTTGTTTTTGGAAGTTTAATTCCAATCTTCCTTGTTTCAGGATTACTGAAAAATTTTATGTGGTTCTCCGGATTGCTTGTAATCATCATGGCTGCGATTCTAGCTGTGATAGGTATTGAAACAAAAAATAAATCGCTCGAAAAAATACAGGAAGACCTTGTTCAGCATAATCTGGTTAACCAACAATCTTAAAACACTAACGTGCTGATAAACAAAAACATGTAGCACATTGATGCAATAAAAAATACATAGAGTAACATTTTTATACCTTAAGGTTAATTTTTTTGCAATGATAGAATTTATCCCCCGTTATTGGTATAATATAGTACCAGACCTTCTAAGGCCTCTTCCTCCTCCTCGTGACCCGGAAGATTCTAACTTTTCACGAATTGAACTTTTAAACAGTATAATTCCTAAAGAAGTTCTCAGACAGCAGTTTACTGCTGAAAGGTATGTTAAGATCCCTGATAATGTAATGGAGCTGTATTCACTTGCGGGTAGACCTACCCCTCTCATGAGGGCAAAAAACTTTGAAGAAGCCCTTGATACGCCCGCAAAGATCTACTTTAAATACGAAGGTGCAACCCATTCTGGTTCTCACAAGATAAACACAGCTATACCTCAGGCTTATTTTGCCAAAGAAGAAGGTGTTGAAAGAGTTGTAACAGAAACCGGTGCAGGACAGTGGGGTACAGCTGTCGCGCTTGCAGCCTCTTTAATGAAAATCAGGTCTACAGTTTTTATGGTTAGGGTTAGCTATGAACAGAAACCTGGCAGGAGAACTATGATGAACCTTTATGGCGCTGAAGTGTACCCCAGCCCTTCTGAGATTACTGAATACGGCAGAAAAGAGCTAAGAAAGAATCCCTCTAACCCTGGATCTTTAGGAATAGCTATGAGTGAGGCTATAGAGCACGTCATAAACAATGGTTACAGGTACCTCGTCGGAAGCGTTATGGAAGTCGTTTTGTTGCATCAGTCAGTAATAGGTCTCGAAGCAATAAACCAATTTGATTACATTGGCGAAACGCCTGATGTACTTATAGGATGCGTAGGGGGCGGGAGTAATTTTGCAGGTTTTTCTTACCCATTTATAGGATCTAAAAGAGGTTCGAGGTACATTGCCGTTGGTTCTTCTGAAATTAAAAAGTTCAGCAAAGGCGTTTATGAATACGACTTCCCGGATTCTGCTGGCCTCTTACCAATGCTTAAGATGATAACCCTGGGGAAAGACTATGTACCACCTCCTATATATTCTGGAGGCCTCAGATATCATGGGCTTGCTCCCACATTAAGTCTTCTGGTTCGAGATAAAACTGTTGAATGGATGGAATTCAGCGAAACCGAGATTTATGAAGCAGCAAAGCTGTTTGCAAGAACGCAGGGTATAGTACCAGCCCCTGAAAGCGCGCACGCAATAATGGCGGCTATAAAGGTAGCTCAAGAAGCCAGAGAAAAAAAGGAAAGGCCTGTTATAGCTTTTAACCTAAGCGGACACGGGCTTCTTGATCTTTCTTATTATCAGAAGATGGAGGCTAAATAAAACATGAAAAAGCTTCTGGTTAGTTATATGACGCTTGGTTACCCAAACGAAGCGGACTATCTAAATTTTATAAAAGGAGCAGACGAATTGGGCACTGATGTTTTTGAGCTTGGTTATCCGCCCGATTTTGCAAAGTATGATGGGCCGCTGATAAGGAAGTCATACTCAAAGGTAAAATCTGCTTATAAAAATTTTTCAGAGCTCTTATCAAAATCAAGGAACTTTACAAAAAAGAAAATAATCGTGCTCACTTACCTTGAAGGCATTCAGAATAACCTTGATGAATTTCTTAAAAATATCAAGTCGTATGGAGCTGATGGCGTTTTGTTTCCTGATCTGCTTGTAGACTTTCCTGAAAGTTATTCTGGCTACATTAAACAAATTTCGGAAAGAAAGCTTGAACCTGTAATTTTTGTATCTCCTTTTGTTCCAGACAGACTCATATCTGAAGTTTCAGCTCTTTCAAGACCTTTTCTGTACTATGGCATAAGACCTACAACCGGGATTGTTACCCCTGTTGGTGTCGGAACTCTTGTAAAGAGAGTTAAAAATCTCATTGATAATAAGTTAATCGTTGGATTCGGGTTAAAAGGCGATGATGACATAAGAGAATCGCTCAGCGCCGGTGCCGACGGTGTCGCTGTGGGGACAGCTTACATTGAAGCCTTTGAAGGTGCAGGTCTAAAAGGTGCCCTTGACGCCGTGAAAAAGGTGAGAAATATACTTGATGAATTTGAGTGAAAGGCTTGAAATGCTTCTCAAAGGAAAGGACTTGAGCATAACAGAATCTTCGGAAATAGCTTCAGCCATAATTAATGGAGATCTTACGGAAGCCCAAACTTCGGCCATACTGGTAGCCTTAAGGGCAAAAGGAGAATCGCCAGAAGAAATAGCAGGTTTTGCTATTTCTATGAGGAATTCTTCTATAAGAGTGGGTCCCTGGTATGACGCCGTTGATACCGCTGGCACAGGAGGAGATGGCGTTGGAACCTTTAACGCGAGCACAGCTTCAGCAATAATAATAAGCAGAATTGTCAGGGTTGCAAAACACGGTAACAGAGGAGTAAGCAGCAGGAGCGGTTCAGCTGATTTTCTTGAAGCCCTTGGTTACGACATAATAGTAAGACCGGAAGAAGCTGAAAATCTTTTGCGGAATTCCGGCTTTGTTTTTCTTTTTGCCCAGCTTTATCATCCTTCTATGAAAAACGTTGCGCCTGTCAGAAAAGCTCTAGGCATAAGGACGATTTTCAACGTGCTAGGACCACTAACCAACCCTGCAGGAGTCAAAAGACAGGTAGTGGGGGTATTTTCAACAAAATTTATGGTGCCTGTTGCAGAAGCTTTTGTGAAACTTGGAGCTGAAAACATATACCTCGTTCATGGTCATCCTGGTATTGATGAAGTATCGATATCGGGTCAAACATCAGTAATAAAGGTTAAAAGAAAAGGCTATGAAAGGTTTAACATTTCAATCGAGGATTTAAGGCTCAAGGAGCCTGTAAGGCCTGAAACATTAAAAGTTAATGGTCCGGAAGAATCGGCGTTAAGATTTGTTAAGGCGTTAAAAGGAAAAGATAACGCAATAAGAAAGTTTGTATCTGCAAACGCCGCGATCGCGCTTTTAGCTTCAGAGCACGTTAAAAGCATTTCAGATGGTCTGGACCTTGCAGATCAGCTCGTAGAAGACGGCTTAAAAACGCTAAGAAATGTCATATCTTCACATGGCATGATCGACAAACTTCAAAAGATAGAGGAGATGGTCTAATGAAAGTAAAGTTCTGCGGCATCACCAGCGTAGAAGATGCGGTAAAAGCGGAGAGCCTTGGGGCAGACATGCTTGGTTTTATAGCTCAACCAGGACAGATACGGTATGTTGAGCCATCTATTATTGCTAAAGCTAAAAGCGTGCTGAAAGTTCCCGTTGTAGCTGTTAAGCTTGAAACGAATTTTATGGATGTTCTTAGCATTGCTGATTATATACAGATTCACAAAGTTCTTGAAAATAATGAGCTTGAAGAGCTTAACTCTTACTCCGCAAAATTTATACTTTATGTACCTTCATCAAAAGAAGGGCTAAACTATATCAGGCTGATCGATAGCGTTCATCACGCAGTCCCACTCATAGATTCAGCAAAAAAGGGCACTAAAGTTGATCTTGAGGTTGCAAAAGAGCTTCTTAATTTTAGGCCAGATTCGGGACTTGGAGGCGGCATTACACCGGATAACGTTCAAGATTATATTAAGTTAAATCCAGCTTGGATAGACGTTTCAAGCGGAATTGAATCTGCGCCAGGGAAAAAAGATGAACAAAAAATGAAACGAATAATAGAGGTTGTTAAACATGAGTCTAATTGAAAAGAAAATTTCTCAAATGCCTGAGCCTTACAGACTTTTTTCATGTATAGAAAAAGAGAATGAAACTGCAGCGCTTTTAGAAAGCGTTAAGGGACCTGAACACCTTACCAGGTATTCAATAATAGCTTGGGGTGCAAAAGAAAGAATAAATGGGAAAAAAGGAAAAACCTACGGAACGTTTTCAAGGGATTTTTATGATCCTGTAGAAGTTTTTAATGAACTCATAGCGAGATCTCAGGAAATACCTTTCCCGGGCAGGTACAAAGGGGGACCTATAGGCTACCTGAGTTACGACGCTATAAGATACTGGGAAAGTTTAAAGGACAATAAGCCTGAAGCAGAGCAGTGGCCCGACTTTGAATTCTTTATTCCAAAGAATATAATAATATATGATAACTATCAGGAAAACGTTTACATTTATGGTGAAGAGCCAAATACTAAATGCGGAGAGGGTGAAAACTTTAAGGCAAAGCTGGAACTGGATTCAATTAAAAAGAATGAATTTGAAAACGCTGTAAAGGCCGTCCACGAAAAAATTGTTTCTGGTTATGTTTTTCAGGCAGTTATTTCTAGATTCTACTCTTACACTTTCAGCGGAGACCCATTCTTGTTTTACAAGAAGTTAAGGACTATAAATCCTTCCCCATATATGTATTACCTTAAGTTTGGAGATAGAAAGCTAGCAGGAGCCAGTCCAGAAACGCTTTTCAGCCTTCAGGACGGGGTCATTGAAATCTATCCCATAGCAGGTTCAAGACCCCGCGGAAAAAATCAAGAAGAAGATTTTAAATTTGAAAAAGAGCTGGTAAAATCAGAAAAAGAAAGGGCAGAGCATTTAATGCTAGTAGACCTTGCAAGAAACGATGCGGGCAAGGTTTCTTATTATGGATCTGTAAAAGTACCGGACCTTATGTACGTAGAAAAGTACAGTCATGTGCAGCACATGGTAAGCAGAGTAATCGGCACGATAAGAAAAAATACCAACGCTCCAGATGTTTTAAAGGCTACTTTTCCAGCTGGAACAGTTAGTGGCGCTCCAAAACCATACGCCATGAACGTTATAGAAGATATAGAACCCTATAAACGTGGACCATATGCTGGGGCTGTTGGCTTTTTTTCATCTAATGGAGATTCAGAATTTGCTATTGCGATCAGGAGCGCCTTTTTTAATAAAGACCTGATGAGGATTCAAGCTGGAGCTGGTATAGTCTACGATTCTGTGCCTGAGAGCGAATACTGGGAGACTGAGTTTAAAATGAGAGCTCTAAGACTTGCGGCAGGTGATAACGAGTGAGTGACATAACTCTTATAATTGATAATTACGACAGCTTTGTTTACAACATAGCGCAATATGCGGGGGAGCTTGGAAGCGTTCCAATAGTGGTCAGAAATGATGAAATATCAGTTAAAGCCGTTGAGAGAATAAACCCTGACAGAATTATAATATCCCCTGGACCGGGTTCGCCAGACAAAAAAGAAGATGCTGGAATAGTTATAGATCTCATAAAGGTTGTTGGGAGAAGACTTCCATTATTCGGGGTGTGCTTTGGCCATCAAGCCATAGGAATAGCTTATGGTGCAAAGATAAGAAAAGCTAATAAAATAATGCATGGTAAGCTAAGCGGAATAAAGCATTTTTCCAATTCTCCAATATATCATGGAATAAATTCAGAGTTTCTTGCAACAAGATACCACAGCCTTGTTGTTGAAAATGTGAAGCAGCCTCTAGAAGTAGATGCTATAAGCTTGGAAGATGGCGAAATAATGGGTATACATCATCAAGAGTACAGGGTTTACGGAACCCAGTTTCATCCTGAAAGCATAGGAACTTCAGTAGGAAAGAAAATCCTCTATAACTTTTTCAATAAGGTGTAAAGCAATGCCAAAAGAGCTAAATGGCTGGCTTGATGAAGTAGTTAAAGCTGCTAAAAAAAGGAAAGCCGTCATAAAAAGCAGAGAAAGGAATCTTTATGATATTAAAGACAGCATAGTAAAAAAGAAAGAGAAAAAACTTAACCCTATAATTGCAGAGTTTAAAAGAAGATCCCCTTCAGGGTTCAAACAAGACAGAGATCCTTTAGAATATGCAAAGTTAATGGAAAGATTCGGAGCCGCGGCACTTAGCATACTGACGGAACCTCTTTACTTTTCAGGGAGCTATGAGACTTTTGAAGCTATCTCAAGAAATGTAAAATTGCCTTTACTTTTCAAAGATTTTGTAGTTACAGAGGCTCAGGTAGATACCGCGTACAGCATAGGTGCTGATGCCGTCCTGCTGATAGTCAAAGTATTGAAAGATGATGAGCTTTGCTTTCTTTATGATTATATAAAAAGTTACGGTATGGTACCGCTTGTAGAGGTAGAGAATGAAAAAGATCTAAATACTGCAGACGCATGCGGCGCTGAAATGATAGGAATAAACGCAAGAGATCTTAATTCTTTGAATGTTAATGTTGACAGAGTTGCTGCGCTTTTAAAAATTGCTCCCCTTAAATCTATAAGGGTTGCTGAAAGTGGCATACAGGATAGATCTCAAATACTCAGGCTTCTTGAAAGCGGAGCCGATGCGTTTCTTATAGGTACAGCTCTTATGAAAGATCCACAGAAGATAAAGCTACTTATATAGTAATTCGGAATAAAGCACTACAGAAGATAAAATAAAAATAAATAAAACGTATCTGGCGAACTCTTTTACACCTAACGAATTTATATCTTCGTATTTGCTTATTTTAGCATTTTTCAAGATGTTTGCTGATAGCTTTATTAAGGGTTCAATCAACGGCAATATAAAATAAAAAGGAAGAAAAATAATAACTACAAAGCTGGTCAAAAAAATGGCTAACGGATACGCAGGATTTACATACCTAAAACTCAACTTGCTTTCTATATAAAGTACTTGCGCGGCATTATAAACAAAGAACATAAAGCCTATCAGAATTCTTTCTAAAGTAAGCACTCCAAAAATCGAAGAAAAATAATAATAAAATCCTGCAATTATAGATGAACCTATAACAATAGCTTTTGTAGACCTGCCTTTTCTTTTAAGAGAGTAATTGAAGTATAAACCAATACAAACGAGAGATGGCAAAAGGCCTAAAATGACTTTTGTGCCGACTAACAAAAAAGCTAAAAACACAGGTAAAGCATCTAAAAAAAGCACAAGCATATAATTGATCTTTAGTGGGTTTGATGCATTTTTAAAAAGGTAGTCAAACGTTAACAAGAAAAGAAAGTATGAAATTAACGCTATAAAAAAATCTGTCAACTTAAACTTTGAAGAAGATATAATAGCTAGCAAAAAAGAAAAGGTTAGAATTCCTGCCGAGCTTTTTTCTTGAGGAATTTTAAAAACAGTTTTAAATTCCATTATTAATGCTGGTTTTTATTTTTGTGTTTTTTAATTTATCTGGTTTTTATACCGAAAGTTTATTTTGTATAAAGAAAATTTGAGATACAAAACAGAGGATAAAGGTATGATTGATCGTTTAGGAAAATTCATTTTGGACATAAAATACATAAACATTTATCGTTTTTATAACTTATATATTCCTCATGTGAAAGCGCATAGACGAACCGGGAAGTCCCGACCTTGCTTTTATGGTGATTCATCACCAAATAATAGCGTGTGTTTAGTATTGACCTAGTGCTAATCCATCTCCCCTTATGTCTGCATAAGCGATTTTTTCTTTCCCTATTACCTGTATTCCATGCCCAACTCCTGTTGGTCCCGGGTATTTAACCTTCTTTTTAACAAAATCTATTCCTTCTTCCGCAAATGCTTCATGACCGTCCCATAAAAACCTCGGCGCTTCTATAGCATCTCCTATGCTCATGCCCCTCTCTATTATGTTGGTTATAATCAGAAAATGCTGCTGAGGCCTGTAATGCGCCCCACTTATTCCAAATGCAAAAGAAATCCTTTCATCCTTTGTTGCAATAACTGAGGAAAGCGTATGAAGCGGTCTCTTATGTGGCTGTAAGGAGTTAGGACCGTTCAGCTTAAAATCGCTAGCCCTGTTATTTAGGGTTATCATGTGTTTGGGATGCGTTATCCTCGAACCAAAAGAATGATAGAGGCTTTGTATGCCAGAAACTACGTTGCCTTCTTTATCTGCAATAACAAAGTTGGTCGTATCCCCATCGTCAATTGCTGATTCTGAAGGAGAAACCGATTCTTTCATGAGCCTCTCAACAGGAACCGTTACAAACCTAGGATCCCCAACGTACATATCTCTTAAAGCGTACGCCTTTTTGTATACCTTTAATATGTCTTCAAAACTTTCCCTGTCGAGCTTTACCTTCCTGTCCTTTAACTGGTTAAGTATCAAAAGTGTTGTTATTCCTTGGCTGTTTGGTGGCGATTCATATATGGTATATCCTTTATATTCTATCTTTAAAGGATCTGCAAATTCAGGCCTGAAACTTTTAAAATCTTCTTCCTTCATTATACCTCCAAGCTCTTGCACATAACTGGATATATCTCCTGCTATCTCATCATAAAAAAATTCTGGGCCATTTTCAGCGATACCTTTAATAACGTTTGCCAAACCTGTCAGCGTGACCCTTTCCCATAGACCTTTTCTATAAATGGCTTCTGTAGCATTATCATGATAGCCCGATAGCATATCATTAATAGCAGCTAAAAGTCTGTTAGTAACGGGTACACCTTTTTCAGCTATATTTGCCGGCATCTCTAAAAGGTTTTTCCATTCTAACCTCCCGTACTTTTTCCACATTTCGTAAACACCATAAACCATTCCTGGAACTACTGGAGATAAAGGGCCATACCGAGGTACCTCTGAAAGACCCCTTTCTTTTATAACTTTTTCTAGCCCCTCAGGGGACCATCCCGTACCATTTACGAAATTTATCTTTCCTTCACGGTATATCATAGCCATAAAGTCCCCACCCAAACCGTTAAGTGATGGTTGAACAACGGCTAAAGTAAAAGACATAGCTACTGATGCATCTATGGCATTACCCCCTTTGTTTAATACTTCGAGAGCAATCATCGTAGATAAGGCATGCTCGCTTGTGGCTAAACCTTTTTCACTTACAAAAACTGGCTTTAACATAACTTTTTTTGGATTATGTAAATAAAAAGTTTTCTTATTTAGAAATTACATACTGAGTGAACGTTTAAGTTTAAACGCTGGCTTAAACTAACGACTCTTATTAAATATCGAAAACTAGTTTAAAAAATATTTATTGATTTTACAAAATACAGATCATTTTTTAAGCATTTTTGGTAAGCTGAATATTACGGCAACTGCAAGGTTTATTGCCAAGGCAATGATACCTATCCATATCAAGTATCCTCCCAGACGATAAAGGCTTGTTGAAAGGGGTCCAAATTTATTAGCGACTTCTATCAAATAAATTCCTGAAGCCGTTCCAGATATTAACCCTGCCATCAGCGCGTATTTATTAAATTTATTTGTTACAAGCCCCAAAAAGACTGGGGGTAAAGTTTGTAGTATGATTATGCCTCCAAGCAGCTGTAGCTGTATAGCATAAGTTGCAGGTACGACAAAAACGAACCCCAACGCTATAAATTTGAAGATCACAGAAGCCCATTTTGATATCTTTGTTTCAGTTTCTGGCTTTATCTCAGGTTTGATCGGCTTTATTATGTTTCTTGTCAGCAGGTTTGCCTGTGCTATAGCCATTATAGCTGCAGGAACAAGTCCTCCTACAAATATTCCTAGCAGTACTACGCCCGCAAACCAATCTGGAAGTGATGATACTGCAAGCGCTGGTATTGAGTATATGCCCATCGAAGACAGCGGAAACTTGCTTAACAAGCTCATAGCTGCTTTATCAGAATAAGCTAAAAGCCCAAGCAAAGCTAAGAGCGCAAGCCCTATGCCATAGATAGGAAGGAAAGCGTCACTAAGTGCCAACTGTTTCTTACCTGAAGCGCTAAGAGAACCGTTTATTGAATGTGGGTAAAGGAAAAGGGCAAATGTGCTTCCTATCCATAAAGTTGTGTATCCAGCTTCGAGTGCTGGCAAAGGCTTTAGATAAGTTATTCCTGTAGAAAGCCACGTAATGTGTTTAGCGCTTAAGGCTGAAGCGAAACTCTGAGCCTCATTAAAAGCTGATGAAAAACCTCCAAACTTAAGAGGTATTATAATTATTAGAGAGATCACAGAAATAAAGATCAGGATATCCTTGAGAACAGCGCCGAGGGTTGCTCCTCTTAGCCCGCTAGTAAAGGTAAAAGCCGCCAGTATTATGAACGAGACTGTAAGTGCAACGTCGCTTACAAGCTTTACGTTACTTGTGATCCCAAGCAACATCACTCCCAGAACGGCCTGCATCCCTACTATTTGCAGAGCTATGTATGGCAGTTCTGCCACTATACCTGTAACAGCTACTAACCCGGCCAAGAGTTTGCTTTTAAATCGATCCTCTACCATGTCAGCTGCTGTTACATAACCTTTCTCTCTTGACCACTGCCAGAGCCTAGGCATAGTAATCATGGCTACCATGAATGTTGTTGCTACGTATGGGACCGCATAAAAATAGAGGGCTCCGGAAGCAAACATTCCTGAAGGTACGGCAACAAAAGTGTATGCGGTGTAGACGTCAGCCCCTATAAGGAACCACGCAAGAAAAGCCCCCAGCCTTCTCCCTGCAAGGGCCCACTCGTGAAGTTTGCTCAGGTCTCCCCTTCTCCATCTAGCACCGTAGAACCCGAGGAAAGTAAATAATAAAAAGAAAATTATGAAGCTTATCCACCCAAGAATACCTATCATTGCTTTTCACCCCTGTAAATTAGGTACGCCGCTATCGCATAGAGTATTGATGATATTACAAGCCATGCTGTCTGATACCAGTAAAAGAAAGTTATGCCGAAAAGTGCGGGCTGAGCTTTATCATAGGTAGTAATCCAGAGGTAAGCTATCCAGGGAATTATCAACAGAATTGTAGCAAGTGCTTTGTAGAAAACGCTGTCCTTTTTTGCGTTTTCTTGCATTAAAGTATTTTATTATAATCATTTATAAATTTTTTGTTTGTAAAATATCTTTTATCATAATAAAATGTTATTAAAAAGTTTTTTAGTGCATTTATTCGAAACCTTATTAAAGTTTGTGTTAATATAGCTAATTTTTAAAGGCTTTAATATTTTTAAAAAATTAAACATTGAACTTTAACCGCTAAATTAGTTAAGGATTTAAACCTAAATTAAACAAATAAGCGTGAGGGGCCGTCGTCTAGCCTGGTCTAGGATGCCAGCCTGGGGCGCTGGCGGTCGTGGGTTCAAATCCCACCGGCCCCATTTTCACTATGCTAAGTTTTTATTCTTCCTTTATAAAAAATAATTTATTGAGCAAAAAACCAATAAGCCTCTGGCAGGCGACTGCAATAGGACTTGGTAACATAATAGGAGCTGGAATATTTGTACTGGCTGGAACAGTGATAAATCAGGCAGGACCAGGAGCGGTTTTATCTTTTTTGTTAACCGCAATACTCGCAGTAACAGTCGCACTAAACAGCGCAGAGCTTGCATCAAAAATAGTTTCTCATGGCGGACTTTACTCCTTTGCAAAAGAGACTATGGGCGAAGCTATGGGTTTTGTAGTTGGCTGGCTTAGAGCTATTTCATACGCAATAGCAACTTCAGCAGTATCGCTAGGATTTTCATCATACCTTTTAACAATGATCGATCTTTATTCTATCCATCTGGAAATCGCTGTGGCAATAGGTCTCATGTCGTTTGCCGTTTTCTTGAATTATGTTGGTATAAAAGTTGTAGCCGAAATAGAGGAACTTTTGGTTGGTTTGACGACTGGTGGACTTGTAATATTTATTATCATTTCTTTTATTTATGGAAAGTGGGTTCCCAGCAGGTTCACGCCTTTGGTTCCTCATGGACCCTTTAGCATAATTCAGTCTGCTTCGTTAGCTTTTTTCGCTTATTCAGGTTTCAATACAGTGGCTACACTAACCCCTGAAATAGTCGAAGGCCGAAAAAACGCGCCAAAAGCGATAATTCTTTCTCTTGGAATAAGCACCATACTTTACCTGCTGGTTGTTATTGGAATGCTTGCTTTAATGCCATGGAAGCTTTATTCTGTGACTGCAGATCCTCTCTTAAATGCCCTCAATTTTGCACGCGCTCCTCCTTTTGTAGATCAGATAATAGGAGCCGTTGCGGTTGTTGCCACTGTGACGGTAACGCTTTCTTTAATAGTAGCGGGTTCAAGGACGCTTCTTCAGATGAGCGATGATGGTCTGCTGCCAAAAACTCTTGGAAAAAAAGATTCTCCAAGGAGAGCAATTATTCTAATAGGTATAATAGCTATATTTTCAGTCTTTCTTGGAAATGTTCAGTACATAGCTCTTGCTTCGAACTTCGGGGTTATTTTTTCATATGCAATTACGGGGCTTGCGGTTTATATTGTAAGGAAAAGAAATGTAGAAGGACCTTTTAATTCACCTTTTTATCCTTATGTTCAGATAATTTCAGTGATCCTTTCTGTTGTAGTTATGCTGGCACTTGGAGATCAGGCACTTTATATAGGATCGGTGACTATAATTGCAGGGTTCTTCCTCTATGTCCTCGAAAAAGAAGAAAGGACACATTTGAAAAAATAGCGTCGTTTTTAGGTTTAAAAAATTATTCCTTAGCACTCTCCTTTCATACCCTTAGGAATTGTAACTCCTTTTTGCTTGAGATATGTGCCTTTGTAGCTATATTTTCCCTCTGCTTTAGCAAGGATAACATGAAGAAACCTCATGCCTGGTCTTAAAACTATGTAATTTCTGCTTGTATTTATAATCTCGATTGTTATATTTCCTTCAAAGCCCACATCTATAATGGTAGGGCTCATTGAAAGCCCGTACCTTGCCAGAGTTGACCTGAGGTTACAAAAACCTACAAGGTTATCGGGCAGCTTTACCCTTTCAAGCGTAGTGAGCAGAACAAAACTGTTTGGCGGTACAGGGATTCTTGAATCTTTTGCTTCAACTATTTTAAAAAGTCCTGATGAGCTCTCTATTTCGCACGGATCGACTATCTGATTTGAAAAAGCGTACTGAGCATATTCGTAACCTACCCTTAGGTCTATGCCGTTTTCCCTAACTATACTTTCATCAAATGGCTCTATGATGATCTCCTTCTTTACTATGCTTTCCAGAATTACATCATGTGTTAAAATTCCCATACTGGCTTTTTATGAATTTGAGGTATTTAGCTTTTAATGCCTTGATTTTGCATCATTCTTTATATTCTTTAAAAAGGAGCAAAATATGTGAGCTGGAAGATAAGTAACGAGGCCAGACTTCTCATATATTCTTCTTTTATAATCGGCTTAACTCAGGGTTTTATGTGGGTTGACTTTCCAGTCTATCTTGATCAGATCGGTTATACCCCTTTTCAAATTGGAATTATACTAACTTTTAACACATTCATAGGCGCGATGCTTATGCTACCTATAGGTTCGCTATCAGATAAATATGGACGAAAAAAGTTCATAGTTCTCGCAAGGTTAGTTTCATCTTTAGCATTTATTATTCTAACAGTTTTTACAGGCTTCTTTGAAATTCTTCTTGCTGCGTCTTTGATGGGAATAGCGTTTGCCAATTCAGGCTCAAGTTACATGGCTCTTTTGACCGAAAAAAGCGAAGAAGGCACTAGAAATACGGTCTTCGCGTTTTCGAGTTTTATAAGCGGTGTTGCTTCTTCTGCTGGTATGCTAGTGGGAGCTGTGCCCCCCTACCTTTCAAAGTTTTTTCAACTTTCTCTTGTTAATTCATATAGAGTTCTTTATGTTATAGCGCTAATGGGTTCTATTATTTCACTATTGCCTGTGTTAAAAATAAAAGAAAGTTATAGAGGACACCACGGGAAGATAGTATTATTTCCTAAAGCTTCAAGAAAGATAGTTATAAGGCTGTCGGTTCTTGGAATGATAGGGTTAGGGGCCGGCGTTCTCGTCAGGATCTTTCCTTTATGGTTTTACCTGCGTTACAATACAAACGTTGACGTTCTGGGACCCCTTTTTTCAATAACCCAGTTTCTAACTGCCGTTGCAAACCTTTCAACCCCATCAATGGCAAAGGTGATGGGTGAGATTAAAACCATTGTATATACTGAGGGCGCTTCTATAGCCATACTAATAGCGATGCCTTTTATGCCATTGTATTATCTTGCAGGAATCCTTTATGCGCTCAGAAGCCTCCTGATGAATATGTCAGCTCCTATTCAAAACAGTTTTATAATGAGCCTTATACCAGAAAATGAAAGAGCTCTAGCTTCATCAATAATAAACTTTTTTGATTCACTGCCTAGATCCTTTGGCCCTTTTATAAGTGGGGTGTTCATACAGCTTGGTTACCTGAATCTACCTTTCTTTTTTACGGCCACACTTTATAGCTTTTCAGTAGCTGGATTCTATATTCTTTTCAGAAGAGCAAAAGAAAACATAAAACTTTCAGAAAAAATTCAAAACAAGTAACATTTTAATGATTTAGCCTACTGAGTTTTTGCTTCTTTGTCTTCTTTTTTGTTTTTAGCTTTTTTGCATGGCATGATTTAAGAAGATCATGAGTTTTATAAAAAATTTTTGTACGTTTTTTATAAGATTTTAATGACCTAATTTTTAATAATGATTTTCTTTTTCGTTTTTCTAACCTGATAATATAATATCTTGTTTACAAAAAATTTACTACTTTAAGAATATACTCTCCACGTATACCCGCACTTTGTGCACCTATAAAATTGTGTTGGAGGTTCATCTGCGGACCTAGTCTGCACCATCCACCAGTATGCTTTGTTGTTTCCACATTTTGGGCATGTGACGTTTACTGTTGGTAAAGCTGAAAGGTCTGCGTTTTCATCGATTATTTTAAGTGATTCATCTTCTGACGAAACTTTCTCTTCCAACACTTTTTCTTTTCTGTATTTTTCGGTATAACCACACGTAGGGCATACATAAATAAGTTCTACTCGCTGCCCTTTCTTCTCGCTCTTCAGCTTCATCAGAGTTCCATCTTTTGGACAAAATTTTGGCATTACGGTCTAGATAAAGCGTTTTCTAGCTCGTCTTTTAAACTTTTTGCCATATCCTTAGACCTTTCTATTCCTTCTTTAAGTACCTGTTTAGGATCTGACCCATCTGTCAGGATGAAAAGATAGACATCTTTGGTTAGAGGATGGCCTCTTTTAACTGAAATATTTTTAACCCTTTTGTCATTTAAAAGATTTGTCTGGATTATCTTTAATAGTGAAAAATCTGTATTCTTAAAAACGAGTTCTAATGAACTATCTGTTCTGGATACTACTGATATCTCCAATCCCGTTCAAGATAAAACTATAAACTGAGCTTATAAACTTAATGCGATAAACAAAAAAATAAATTATTTTTTTAATCTACGTATCCCTGTGCGTTTATCTTAAGGTGCATTATGTACCTGAGCGCTATCCATGCGCCTATCATTACCATTATCAGGAACAGAAAGCTTGATACCGCCATCTGAATGTTTCCACTAAGTATGTGCCCTGATGCACAGCCGTTTGCCATTCTGGCCCCAAACAGAACCATGAACGTTCCTATGAAAGCTCCTACTGCCCTTTTCGCTTCTGAAGGTCCAAAGTTGTGCTGCCACACAAAAGGAACCTGCTTCCTGTATCCCATGAACCTCTTGCTTATTACAAGGGATGATACAAGTCCTCCTAAAAATGTTCCGAGATCTGAGAAGGGCTCCCACCCAATTTCGCTGAACGGACTGTTCACAGGAACTCCGTTAACTATGTGCATGCCGCCGAAAAGCTGGAAATACGGGTTAGAAGCTGCCCATTTTGCATTTATCAGATAAGATACCTGTGCCCCTATCCAGGAATATGTTGTTGATTCTCCAAATATCTGTCTCAGTATTATTACAGCGACTGCCGTTATGGTGAACTCGATGCCAAGTAGTATTATAGATCTTGCATTCTCTATGCTGCTTTCGTTGATCAGGTGCGTTATATAAGGCCTCGCATTTGGATATTTTGTGCTTTCTTCGTCTATGACTTCATTGAACCTTACGACCTCTTTGTTGGCTCCTGCAAGATGGTAAGCGCAGGACTGTCTTGTTGGCTGTTTAGGGAACCTCGGCAAGAAGAAGAAAATCAGTAAGAGTATTATGCCGAATACTATGCTTACAGCGAATATCTCGGGCCTTGTCGTCAACCCAAACAGTGAGGCCCAGGTTACTGGCCCAAAGTTAAGAGTGTTCCACAAGATGCCCCTGACGTTCCCAAATATGACCGACCAAGTAAATGCCCCGAGAAGACCTCCAGCTACCGCATATAATGCGTCCCTTCTGCCCTGTCCTAAAGCTATCCAGACTGTTCCTGGAAAATAACCGGCTATGCCAACTCCTATTCCGAATATCAGACCTCCCAGAACTATGCCAAATACAAAAAGATCCTTTATACCAAAGTTAGGATGGGGAACAAACAGGTTAAGTCCGTAAAGCAGAATTGCCCCGAGCCCTATAGCAAACCCAAAGCATACCATCAGGAACCTGTCCTGAAATGCCATGACCCTGAAAAGTGTGTCAGGATCAGAGAAGTTCCAGAGTTCTAACGGGATAGCCAGTAACATCCCAGCAACTATGCCTAAAAGCAGTGGGGCCTTATAAACGTGCAAAACCACTTGCTGATAAATACCGTATGAAAGCATTGCAATGCTTACAACGAACAGTATAGAACTAGAAACCCAGTACACTTCTTTTCCCTTTTTGTCATTTATTTGCATTTTTGGTCTAAAAAATGATTTATAATGCTTTAATATAACTATTTCTACAAAATTTCTTTTTTATGCCTTATAAATCTCTTTTAAGAATTTTCAAAAAATTCTTCAAAAAGTTGAATTTATTTGTTCTCATTCGTTTATTATCGTATCGTTTGTGCGGAAGTTGACTGCATAAGGGTTCCGGATAAAGATTTAGGCGTGAGGCGTGCCAGAAAGAACCATGAACGTTCCTATGAAAATGTGGATAGAGGCAATTGTCATCTAATTTTTAACTTAAGGTTTAAGGGGACGAAAGTCCCCTTCGCGGAAGATGATGGATAGCCCCTTATAGAAACGTTTTTTAAAGACTTCAGAACACGATCTTTACAGGCTGATGCATAACCCTGAAAAGACCGCAAGGTCAGGGTAGTTCACCCAATATCTGTATCTGTTACTAAAATTTTTATTGGTGCTAAAAATTTCATTATAATCGTTCCAGATCGTTTCACAGCATTCCTTATATCTTGTCTTATACAAATTTATGTTATGAAATTTAAGATATCTGCTTTGCTTATATTGATACTGATAACAGGACTGTTTTTACCTAGCTTCACTTATGCTCAGCCCCAGTCTAATCAAAGCGCTTTAGGGACTGTTATATCTAATACGCTTAATGGTCTATCTACAGCTCTTCAACATTTAAAGAAAGGTACAAATGCATACATGGAACTTAACAACTCTGTTACATTGCTTGAAAAAGCCCAGAAACTTTACAATGATGGCAATTATACCGGAGCAGAATATTACTTTAAACTTGCTATGAACTCTTCCTATGAAGGAATTTCAGAAGCCGGTGGAAAACCTTTTACAATCCCTCCCGGTCTGAATGTTTCAAGAAAAATGGCTCTTGAGTATGCACAGAATTTGGAAACGCTAGCTCAGAACGTTCAAAATGAAACGCTGAAACACGAAATGTTAAGCATAATTTCTCAAGCCGTATCTTTGTTAAATCAGCAGGAATTAAATACAACCCAGGCCGCACATAACATAGCGCAAGCAAGAGAGCTTTTGGGAAACGCGTCTGCAATACTTCATAAATATTCTAAATCAAACTTTGGTAAACACTTTGCTATTTTCATTATGCATCATGGCAAGTTCAATGATAACAGGTTTGTAGCGGGAATGTCCAGCATGTTTTCACAAATGAACTTCAGCTACATAGAAAACATTACAGGCACAATGCATTTTATAAACTTTTCCCCGGTTATAATCACAGGAACTATAGGTGTTTATAACAAAACAGTATACTTTAACAGTTCATTTATAATCCCGTATATAATTGTAGGTAACGAAACATTTATTCCTAAAGAAATAATGTTTCCTCAAGCACATGAACATTTAGGAAAAAACCACAGAAATTTAAGCTTCCAGCAAAACTTTGAGATAGTAGGAATGATAAACTCATCATATGCTGAATCATACATAGTTTCTCATAAAGGTGAAAACATAACCGTGGAAATCTTACCTTTTGTCTGGGCGCCGCAGTCTCTTAACGGGCTGCATTCTAAAGTTCAGACCGGCAATGTTAATCTTTCTTTAGCCTCTTCGCGTTTCTTAAACATGACCGTGCTTTTTAATGGCTCTAGTTGGCTTGCAGGCAAGTTAAACCATCATAAGGTACCGCTGATCATAATAATCTTTAAAGACGTCGGCTATTATTCTTCTGTTCCGCAAGGAATACACGTATGGTATGAAAATCTTCCAAACTGATTTTAAAAACGATGCAAAATTTATTCGCTTGCTTTTTTTCTAAGAAGCTTTTTGTCTATCTTGTTTGTGCTTGTTCTTGGCATGCTTTCTATAAAATATATCCTGTCTGGCACCCACCATTTCTGTATTCTTCCAAGCCTTACATAATCGTTAAGGTGTTCATAAATTTCTTTTTCAGATACTTCCCCGCTTTTAACCACAAAAGCAACTGGCCTTTCTCCCCATTTTGGATCAGGAACTCCAACTACAGCTACCTCCCCTACACCCTTGACCTCGCTTATTGCGTTCTCAAGTATTAATGTAGGTATAAATTCCCCACCGCTCTTTACAGCATCTTTTTCCCTGTCTACTATATGAAGATAACCGAATTCATCAATAACGCCTAAATCTCCTGTATGAAGCCAGCCGCCTTTCCAAAGCTCTTCTGTCTTTTCAGGATCATTGTAGTATTCTTTTGTGAGCCACGGAGCTCTAGCTATTACCTCCCCAACCGTTTTGCTGTCCCATGGCACATCTTTACCTGCGGGATCAACGACTCTCAGGTTGACAAGGGGTATTGGAAGGCCAGCGCTTATAAGGTGATCAAGCGCCTCTTCGTATTTCATTTTTGAAGTATAATCGTTCATAACCGATATAGTAAGAACTGGACATGTTTCTGACAGCCCATAACCGCCTACAACAGTTATTCCGTAAGATACAGCCTTAAGAGCTAAGCCTTTAGGAAGAGCTGCCCCTCCTATTATAACCTTCCAACCCTTCAGGTATTCCCTGTAATCTTCTACGGCCTTATCGTTGAGTATCATGTAAAGTATTGCGGGAACCATTGTTGAGAAAGTAACCTTTTCATTCTTTAGTAGCTCAAGTATCGTCTTTACTTCATACCTTCCAGGAAGAACGTACTTGTTACCGTTAA
Source organism: Nitrososphaerales archaeon (assembly GCA_023256355.1). GTDB lineage: Archaea > Thermoproteota > Nitrososphaeria > Conexivisphaerales > UBA164 > CAYFFZ01. The sequence goes on from JAGDXJ010000019.1 coordinate 24,609, forward strand.
TAAACGCTATATATGGCATGCCCCATGAATGCACATGAAACATTGGAACTAACGACATAAACACGTCCTGTTCCGTTAGCATCAGAGGACGATACTTCATTGAAGCAGATAAAGATAGGGCGTGAAGCATAAGCTGCTTCTGTGTAAAGGTTACGCCTTTTGGCATCCCAGTGGTGCCCGAAGTAAAAAATATGGTTGCTCTAGTTTGATCTTCAAGATCCGGAGGATCACACTTCCCTACTTTTAATACGTCTTCGTATTCGAATTTTGGGCTCAGTTTAGTTTCTACAGGATTTCCACTTTCTGAATAAACTATCCAGCCCTTTACAAAGTCAAAAAGTGAAGCGTTCTTTTCCACTATCGGAACAAACTCATCCCTTATTATAACATACTTGTCGTTTGCAAAGTTCATTGTTAAGTAAATCAGCTCTGGCGGATACCTTATGTTTATTGTATGCAAAGTTGCACCGCTCATCGGCACACCAAAATATGATTCCATATACACATATGTGTCCCAATCGATAACTCCAATCACATCCCCTTCCTTAACTCCTATGCCTCTTAATCCGTTGCAGAGCCTTAAAACCCGGTCATAGAATTCGGAAAATGTGTACCTTTTTTTGTCCCTGTAGACTATTTCTCTCTGCGGAAAATTTCTTGCTGCTGTCAGAAAAGAGTTTCTAAAATTCAATTTATACTCATAAAAAGGAGCCATTAACTATAAAAATACTATTTATTTTATATAAACCTTTCTTTTTAGCCTAAAACCCAGCCACCATCTACGAATATTTCTGTCGAGTTTATATAACTGGCTCTTTCGCTTGCCAAAAAAGCTATGACTTCCGCTACTTCTTCCGCTTTACCTGCTCTCTTTAAAAGTACCTGTCTGTTCGCCCATCCTTCGATGTCCTCTGTCTTAGCTTTTTGATGAAAAGGTGTGATTATAAGTCCCGGCATTACCGATATAACCCTTATTCCATACTGTGCAAGCTCTTTTGCGAGAGATTTTGTAAAGGTCTTTAAACCTCCCTTGGCTGTTGCGTAAGCCGCTGCGCCTTTTCCTCCTCCAGTTATAGCGGCTATTGATGAAACGTTTATTATCGATCTATCTCTGTTTTTAGAATTGAGCAATAAAGGTATAGAGTTTTTTGTAACAATATATGCCGAAGTCAAATTAAGATCTATATGGGCTCTCCAATAATTAAGATCAGTTTCAATAAATGGCTTCCGTTCGATAAGATCTCCAGCGTTGTTAACCAGTATTTCTATGCTTCCAAACTTGTCTTTGGTAAAATCTACTAGCTGTTTAACTTCTTCCTCTTTTGTAACGTCCGCTTTAAATATAAAAGCTTCAGACCCAAGGTTTCTTACTTTTTCCTGAACCTTTTTTGCCTCCTCTACACTTTTATTATAATTTATTATTATAGAGGCACCTTCTCTGGCAAAAGCTAAAGCTGTTGCAGCCCCTATTCCAGTTGATGCTCCCGTTATAAGAGCCTTTTTACCGTAAAGCTCTTTTTCCATGATATCTTAAAGATATAAATCGATATTTATACAGTTATACTAAATTATCTCTTACTGCTTCTGCGATGTCCTTTACCTTTATTTTTCCATCAGAGAGGACCGTTGATGCATCGTTTAACATGGCGTTACAGAATGGACAGAGAACAACTACTGATGACGCGCCGGTATTTCTTAACTCTTTGAATCTTATATGGCTTATTTTTTCGTTTTCTTTTACCTCATACCAGTAGCTTGAACCACCTGCTCCGCAGCAGAAAGTGTTCTTGCCGCTGTGTTGAGGTTCTTTTATTTTGCCTACCTTTTTTAAAATAAATCTCTGAGGCTCTACAACTCCATTGTGCCTTGATAGATAACACGGATCATGTATGGTTAACACTTCCTCAGACATTCTGACCTTTATTTTTTCTTTCTCCAGAAGCTCCTGTATAACTTCAGAATAATGCCTAACATTTACGTTCTTCATCCATGGATCTATTTTAGCGTATTCGTTCTTGAAGGTATTGTATCCGTGGGGGCATATAGTTACTATGTTTTTAATGTTATATTTTTTAAAGAGCTCTATGTTCTTTATAGCAAGGTCTTGGAACTTGCTTTCCTCCCCTATTCTTCTTGCAGGATCTCCACAGCATGTTTCTTCTTCTCCAAGATAAGCATAATCTTCTTGAAGCTCAGCCTTCTTTATAATCTCAATAAAGTTCTTTACAATATCTCTAGCTTCAGGATCAAAGCTTCCCATGCACCCAACCCAGAGCAGGTTTTTTACGTCGTTTACTTCTGAGGCTTTCTTTATACCTTCTCCTGAAAGCCATGAATTCCTGTCCTGATTTGGAACACCTATGGTGTTTTCCTGAGAACTTAAAGATAAAAGAAGCGCATTTTTTTTCTCGTCCAGCTTCATATCCATCACAAGAGCCCTTCTAGAATCTACTATGTAATCTGTGTGCCTTATATAAACTGGACACGCTTCAATACACGCACCGCACGTAGTACACGACCATATCGTATCTTCTTGAATGAAGTCCCATATTGCCTCTTCTCTCTTGATCCCTTCTTTAAGGCCAGTTATAAGCTCAGTTGGTGAAAGAGGTCTGCCCGCAGCATAGGCCGGACATACATCCTGACACCTGTAGCAATGCATGCAGGCTTCTAATTCAAGTCTGTCAAATCCCTTTATGTCCGAGGTTTTGTTTATTCCAACCTGGACATCAAAAGCCCCTTTCTCCATTATTTCTTTTAGATCAAATGGTTTTCTGAGTTCTCCGCTGGGTCTTTCATCCTTAAGGTAATTCGTCAAACTCAGTAGCGAATGAAAAACAGAAGTTTCAGGTATAATCGCTATCAAGAAAAAAGCGAGCTCAAAATGCGAAATGTATGCTAAAAGATATTCAAAATAACTTATCTTGAAACCGAACAGAATCGAATTAAAGAAGTAGTAGGACTTTATGCCTAAATAATTAATTCTGAAAGACTCTAAAAGAGCTCCCGTTAAAGCTAAATAAACAAAACCAAGCAGATATAATGAGTTAAAGAACATGTCCTTCTTCGGAACTATCTTTCTTCTTAGATAAAGAGCTACCAGACCTCCCAGTGAGCTGAAAAACAGAATCCACATTACAACATCCATTACAAAACTGTAGCTTTCAAAAAAGATTCCACAAAAAACTTGACTTCCCGTTATTATATCATAATACTGATTGTATGCTACTAGCATTGTACCTATGAATGAAAGCAAAAGTGCGTAGACCATAAAAAAATGAGATATTCCTCCGGTCTTTCTATCCCTTAAAAATTTCCTATGAGTAAGCACGTCTGAGATATAGCTTCCCCAATTTCTGTATTTTTTGAAGATCAGTACAAGGAATTCTTTTAAAGATATTCCGTTTCTTTTTAACCTTAGTTCGAGCAACAAAAAGAAAAACAAAACTGAAAGACTTGCGGAAAGATAAACCGCAAACATCATGTAAATCCTAGGCAAATCCAAATACTCTGGGTAACATAGCACTGAGGCTATCAACGTTCAATATTTTTACTCGATTTCTTATTAACTTATCTTCCAGAAGCGATAAAAACTTTAATAAACTCTTCTTGTAATAATTCTGTGTTGAGGGTACTTGCCTTTTCTGAACGGAACGAGCTTTTAGATGAGCTTCTAAGTTTTCTAAATCAGAGGTCTGATGAAGTTGATGTAATATGCCGTGAGGGGTTCGATCCTTCTGGCTTTAATGTTAAAAACGTATATTATTTTACAGTAGATCTTTATGATCCATGGCAAGCTGTTGACACAATAACAAATATTTTTTCAAATGGTTACGATTATCTTTTTGTTGGAGCATCAACGATAGGTAGAGAAATAGCGGCTCTGGTTTCGCAAAAGCTCGGGTACCCCATGGAATCTGATATATTTGAATTTCAGGTGAATGATGGGAAGACTTTGATTAAAAGGTACTATTTTGGCGGAAAAACCGTGATGACTAAAGAAACTGAAGCCAAGGTGTTCACGCTCTTGCCTGGCTCGGCCGAAATAAAAAAAGCTGGTCAGAATTCTTTTAATATACAAAAAGTTGAGCTGATGGGTTCACCTAGAACTAAATTGCTAGGCATTGAGGAAAAGGCAAGGGGAGCTGTTGACATAACTAAAGCACAGATTATAGTTTCCGTAGGAAGAGGCATAGGGAAGCAAGATGGGATCGAACTTGCAAGACAGCTTGCTCAAAAGCTCGGAGGGGAGCTTGCTGGTAGCAGACCCATATGTTCTGATCTTCACTGGCTCGAGGAAGACAGGCAGGTTGGGCTTTCTGGAAAAAAGGTGCGACCAAAAATCTACATAGCCCTGGGTATTTCAGGGCAGATTCAACATATAGTAGGTATGAGAGATTCAAAGATAGTCATAGCTATAAACAAAGACAAGAATGCGCCAATATTTAACGAAGCTGATTATGGAATAGTAGGGGATATATATAATGTTGTACCGATGCTTTTAAAAAAGCTAGAAAGTTAAGAAGATTTTAGAACCTTATATATTTCTTCCACGCCTTTGTTAACGTCTTCAAATATTATCTTTTTTCTTGAAGATACGTAAGCTTTGTGCTCGATTACTTTATAATAAATCCCTTTGCCTGGAGGCGCTTCTTCTAATTTAAGCGGTTTCTTTGATGCAGCCATTATCTGAAGAAGAGGGGGTATTCTCGGAGTATTTATTTCTTGGGCTACTGAAATTACAGCGGGAAGATCGCTTTCAACTTTTATCATGTACTCATCAAGAGATTTTGTAGCAACGACCTTTTTCTCGTTAAATTCAAGCTTTACGGCATTCCCTATAAGCGGAACGTTTAGCATCGATGAAAGCCTAGGTGCTAATTGAGCTGTATATGCGTCTGCTGAAGAATAACCCATTATAACAAGATCCCACTGGGACCCTTTTAATTTTTCATAAAGAACCTGAGAAGTGTAAACAGGATCGTTTAAAGAATAACCTTTTATTATAATGCCTTCGTCGAGTCCCATGGCGAGGGCTTCCCTCATTATAAGCGATTGCTGTTCGTTTCCAAACATCAGTCCTAAGGCTTTTCCTCCATGCTTTTCTTTTATTCTAACTGCTTCCTCTACGGCGTTTCTGCTTATATCTTCCATTTTGAACTTTACACCGGCAGTGCTGGGCTCAAGCGTCTTTGGATCAACCTTTACATCTTCATAGATTGCCTTGATCAAAACAAATATGTTGTACTGCAACCCAAACTATTTAACACGCTCAGATTTATAAACTTCATCTTAGAAAGTTCTTTATGCAAAAGTATCAATGCGGACAGGAAAATTATAATCGCAAGATTGTAATAACTCGGCACCAGCTTGTTGATCGGAAACTTAAAGCTTTACTTCGAATTTAAAACTTTTTCAGCGAGCTGTTTTGTTTTAATCGCATCCTCATCTTGCGGGTATCTGTCAGAATTAATTATCGTTCTTATTTCAGAGGCATAAAAAGATGCCTTTTCTTTATCTTTTTCTTTATAAAGGAAATATAAGGCGATAAGCTTTTTAAGAAACTCAGGCATTTTGCTCGGGTTATTAATGGCTGTTTCCTTTTGCTTTTCAATGTCTTTTTCCAACGCGGATGTAGCTTCTTTATAATCACCTCCTGATAAAACTATAAATTCAGAGCTGAGATTTTTAACTGTGTTTTTTAAAAGAACCCTGTAAATTGTATAGGTAATTATTAAAAAAATAAAAGTAGGTATTGCACTATAATAGATATAATCTGTAAAACTCAGATAGAAAAAAGCACCTGTATCATATACTAATACAGCAACTAGCAAAACTGTTAGTATTTTGTGCACTTTTTCGAACATTGCAACTCTTTTTTAGTCTATTTAAATTTAAGTTTTTGTTAAGATAAATACGAAGTTATGTCAATTTTATAGATAAAATTTAGCAATCTAATAATAAAAATCGTAAAATTATAAATATTTATTTTATTCGATGACCCTTTGTTGCATAATATTGACTTTATTCATGATAGTTTTGGTTTCATGCTTACTTAACATATTGCATAATATATTTTTATGACAAACTAGCCCGAATATAACAAGATGCTTGTTAATGAAATCGTTGATGTGTTCGTGAGCAAAGACCTTCTGATCGATCAGAATAAGCAGTTCGAGCTCGTGAACAGGGACAAGCTTGGAAGGCCATACGTTTATTCTAACGCTTTGATGCTGATAATACTCTCTGTCAAAGAAT
>JAGDXJ010000028.1 GCA_023256355.1 Nitrososphaerales archaeon
AATCTTTTGCGCTTTTATCGGCGTTAATCGTTGAAGCGTATAAATATATGGTTGTGGGCTTTTCGGTTGTTGCAGCTGAGCCGGCATTGCTGACGCTCATAGGGTATTTTGTTTTTAAGGATAGAATAAACACTATTCAGCTACTTGGTGTCCTGAGCATGTTTGTAGGGCTTTTTATTCTCTCATAAATCAGCTAGAACAAATTAGAAATGCTTAATGTCGATTTTTAATTGCGTGAAAATTATTTCCAACAGACTAGTTTTATTTAAGTGAAGTACCATGACCGAAAGCTCAGGGCTTCCTAGTTCATTGTCGCGCTTGCTTCCACAGGCAGAGCCTCCTTATCGCTGATTTTACTCGGTCAGAGTGCTAGCCTCTAACTGAAGTATGTATTATGTTCTTTTGGGGCTGTGTATATCTGCGCGGATAACCTGCTGTAGCCTTTAAAAAACATTTCTATAAGGGGGTTATCTACAGCTTACGGAAAGGGACTTTTACTACATTAACCTCATAACGTTAAAGATGAAAACCTGATTTCACCCAAAAACGAATATTTAACTGCTGCTGTCCTTTTTTAAACCGGTTTTTTAAAAAGGTTAATTTTCAGGATATTAAATCATATTTATGGTAAAATATCTGATAAAAGATATAGCCGATGGTGTTAAGCTTCTCAGGTTAGACGACGACAGAACAAGATATTTTGAGGCCGCATGGCACATACCTGAGGGCGTTACATACAACTCTTACCTCATTGAAACTTCTGAGGGTCTGATGCTAATTGATACCTGGAAGGGACAGTATTCAGAGCTTTTCATGAAAGCTATTAAAGAAGTTGCTGATATCTCAAAGATAAAGTACGTGATAATAAATCATGCAGAACCCGATCATACAGGAAGCCTTCCTGCGCTTCTTAGAGAGGCAAAAGATTCAAAGGTTGCGGTTAACGTTGCCGGCGTAAAGGTCCTGAAGGCTAAGTACGATATAAAGAATGAAATTATAAGCGTTGAAGGGACAAGAGAAATTAATCTGCTGGGAGAAGATTTTATTTTTATTCATGTACCCTGGGTTCACTGGCCTGAGACCATGCTTTTGTATCAGAAGAGAACAAAGATCCTTTACACGTGTGACGTCTTTGGTTCTTTCTCGATACCGACAGGTTATAGAGCAGACCCGCATGATTCTTTTTATCTTAAAAGCGCTGAAAAATACCTGATTACTGTCATGGGTTATTACAGGAAATATGTTCTTAACGCCATAGAGAAGGTAAAGAGCATGAACCTTGAGGTCCTAAAGATAGCGCCTTCACACGGAGGCATATGGGATAAAAACGCTGAAGAACCAATGAGGCTTTTTGAAAAATGGGCCAGAGGAGAACCAGAGAAGAATAAAGTGACGATTGCATACGTATCTATGTATGGTTCTGTAGAAGAAGCGGTGTCAACGGTTTATAACGAACTTGCCTCAAAAGATATCAGCGTAAAGACTTTTGCGATAAACGATTCTGAATACCCGGATTTTGAAGATTTTCTCACTGAAGCAAACAGTTCATCAGTGGTTCTGCTCGCTACTCCAACTTACGATACTGGTGTTCATCCAAGGATGAAAGCGCTTCTTGAGCTTATAAAGGATAAGTTCAGGGGCGTAAACAAACCGTTTGCGGTGATGGTCTCTTATGGGTGGGGCTCAAATGCCATAAAATACATGGAGAACTCTTTAAAAGAGGCAGGATTAGAGGTGATTTTAATTGAAACGTTCAGAGAAAAAATTACCGGCGAACAGGTTAAGAAGATAGCATCTATTATAGAAGATAAGATAAAAACATAGTTTTTATTTCGTGGTAAATTCTTAGCTGACTGTTTATCGTGAACTTTCTCAACCTCGCGGTTGGAGCTTACGGTTCATCGCAGCGCGTGCTTTTATGCGAGCTTGCCATTTGATATCTTTTTCATATCAGGTTTCAGCTGTGTGCTTCGATTTTCTTGATTTTTCTTCTGGGCAGAGTTTATCTCGGTTACTTTATCCTTTACAGGGTTTGACATTGATCTTTAAAATTCATGTGCGCTTTTGAAATGCATTTTCGTGACTAAATTAACATACAATTTCTGCGGAGATGTAATTTATCTTATTAATCCCCAATAAGTTAAAGCAATCTTTTGAACTCAGCTTTCCCGTTTTCAATGTCAGCGTCTATAAAATAAAGAGGTCCATCAGGCTTGACTGTAAGGTAGAAAAGCGTGCCGTTTACCATTTCAGTTGACCATTGCATGTGCACGTACTTGCTAACGATCCTAACAGACGTATAATCCTGGTATCCGTATAGTGCTACAGGTATCCTTTTTTCTCTTTCAAATTCAGAAACGTCACTTATAAACGCCTCATAACCGGAAGGATCTGTTACCGCAAGCGGTTCGTGTGCGAGAAGGTCTACGACGTTGACGTAATTCCCTGTTTTTATAAGATCGATATAAGTTCTGTAATATTTCTTTGCGTCCCTTTTAACCTCAGGATCGTTTATACTTATTATGTTAAGCATCTTCATGTTTTTTCCTCCAGTCATTGATTCTATGGCCTCCCTTTCAGAAGACTCATTAGACTTGGATGATATTAGAAGGTTTACGCCGTAACCATACTTTAGAAAGTCGCTGACAACCCACTGCTTTATAGTGTCTGCTATAGCAGGATGTATCGAATTCCCAAGTACCGTAAGCACCCTGTAAGCGTTGGGTACTATATACTTGAAACTGGTCTCTGGTGGGCCCCTTATCGCATGAACGTTCTTGGGTTTTCTGCTTACATCTGTAAATACAGGTTCAATAATTCTTAAACCGCCGTCCCATGTCAAAAAATAGGATCTTTTTTCAACAGGAAAATCCCTGTCCTTTAGCAGCGTGGCTTCTCTGGCAGGCTTACCTAGAATTTCCTTTAGCTCGATGCTTATTATAGCATCGCTGACAAACCTAACTTGTTTAGCTACAGGGTTTAAACCTTCAGAAATAAGTACGAGAGATCCACTCTTAAGTTTTGCCGAGCCGTATATCAGTTGAAGGAATGATCTTATTCCTCTCTCGTTTTCTATACCATAAAACATCGCATCAAGAGAATCAACTATAACGAGCTCTCCTTTTTGCAGGTCATCTACTATTTCAGAAAACACCGTTTCAACGCTTCCACTCATTACGTTAATTACGTTTATTGTTGCATTTGAACCAAGAGCTCTCAGTTTTGCTTTAATTGAAATTTCGGGATCAGCGTAAGATATGTAAGTGCATCCACCCCGTGAAGCGCATGCCTTCAGAGCCAGCGTTGTCTTTCCTATTCCTGGCTGCCCCTCGACAGTTGTTACGTAACCCTGGGTGTTGATCACATCGATAAGACTCCTTGGCAACGTATTTAAAATAAAATTACCTGAATAAATATTTTCCTTTTACAGCGGCTGTGGGATAAAATTTTTGCCATAATTTGTTTTAACAGATCCTGTTAGCTTCTCTTTCATATAA
>JAGDXJ010000011.1 GCA_023256355.1 Nitrososphaerales archaeon
CAAACCCCTAACATCCCTTAAAGTTTTTCAAAAACAGACTGGAATATGAGCGATAAAGTTATAAAGAGTTATTCTTAAGAAGAATTGGTTGATAAAAATGGATTACGTATATGCCGCGTTGTTTTTACATAGCGCAGGAAAAGAGATTAACGAGGATAACTTAAAGAAGCTTTCAGAATCAGTAGGAGCACCGGTAGATGAAATAAAGATAAAGGCTTTAGTAGCAGCTTTAAAGCAAGTAAACATAGATGAAATTCTAAAGAGCGCAGTAGCAGCTCCAGTATCACCAGCACCAGCTGCACAGCAACAGGCACCTGCTCAGCAGGCTGCACAGCCAAAGGAAGAAAAGAAAGAAGAAGAGGAAAAGAAAGGAGAAGCTTTAGAAGGGCTAGCCGCTCTTTTCGGTTAGAAAATCTTTCGCATCTTTTTCAGAGTAAAAATTTATTATTATCTTGACTTCTTTATCTCCATCCAGTTCTAAACTACCCTGAACAAACTTTTGTTTGTCAAGCCTTATGTATAGAGAGTTACGGTCAAGCCCTTTTAAAATTTCGTTCAGGATATAGCCGCTTTCAAAAGCTCTTAGTTTGGAGAGAAGCTTTTTCAAAGCTCCTTCTGCCTCTAACTTGGACAGAGTAAAGATCATCCTCTTTATTTCATCGCCATAATGTCCCTGAAGTGTTTCAACCTTTAAGTCGCCTTCCCCAAATTCCTGCTTTATCCTGTTTTTAAAAGCGTCATCGTTTTCAGTCGCATGCACGTTTATGTTAACAGTAAGCTTTCTAACTTTTCCCCTCATCCTTCAACACTACTAGAAAAGAAGGCTTGCTTAAATGTCTTCTTGCCTTTGGGGGCACGTCATAAAAACCGGGCTGTATATTCCGTTTCTCCGGTTCAAACACTTTTTCAGCGTTCTTTAACCTGTGTTTGCATCTCGGACACTGGTATCCTTTACCTTTGCCTTCAGACTTCATTCTGGTTCCGCAGACCGGGCAAATGGGGTTCATGAGCTTTCCGTATTCAGCTAAACTTATTATTTTCAGTTTTTCAAGGTTTATCGTCTCCGGCTCATTTTTTCTCGGCTTGTAAGATCCCCAGACCTGAACAGAATCGCCAGGTCTGAGGTTCATCAGAACGTTTCTAAAGTTTCTCGTAGGTTCATATGCCGCCACCCTTATCCTATCAGAACCGTCAGTTATTTCAACAAAAACGTGGCCGCCTTTTATTTGCCTGGGCAGGCTTGCAACATTCCCTTTAATGCTAACGCTCGTAAGAGGTTCTATGTCCTTTATTCTTTCCAGGTTTATGATATGATCATCTGTTGCCTGATTTGTCTTGTAAACCATATACCCTTCTACCGGTTCTTCTATTTTTAAAAGATCGAACGCTTTTTTTATGCAGTTTACATCAAGGCCCCTTATACCTAGCAGAACAGGGCACGGGGTGTGCGGAGTTATTTTTACCTCTCTGTTTTCAGCATCAACGTTGTCAAAAGTGCATCCGCGCGTTGCCGCGTCGGCTTCAAAAACAGATGTTGGATCTATCAAGCGCTTCTTTCCCCTCATTTCTTTTACCCTGTAAGCTATCAGCTCATACGTGTAGCCCGAAGGAAAGTCGTAAGCTGCCGCTGCCAGAGCGCCAACCAATCCTCTTGAACCGTTAAAACCGAAAGAAAATGTAGCGTAACTTTTAATCAGAACCAACGCTTCGTTTAGCTCAACAACCCTTTTTACAGCGTTCCTTGAAAAATCTACCAGCTTATTATTTATGTTTTTTCTTTCAAAAATTACGAAAGCCGGGTTTGTGTTTTTTTCTTTAATTTCTGAAAGCTCAAAAATGGTATCGAGCAGCATATTTTTTAAATCAGAGATTTTGTTCTGATCTACCCTGATGTCGACGCCAAGGGCTGCGTTTCCCCTGGTCTTAAAAGGACATGCAGGGTTTAACCTCACGAGCCTGGGCATGCCTATTATTTCAAAACCTTCGGCCACCGCCCTGTTGATGAACCTATACATTACGTAAGTTGTGCACATGCCTTTGGGAGAATCCGTATCGTCAATACCAACGCTGACCTCAACGTTCTTATTCACTCTGAGAATTTTTTGTAATAGATGTTAAAAACCTTTTTCGATTTTTATGTTAAACGGCTATTGGAATACACTTACTCCATACGAAAGAGGGAATGAACAAAAGCTTTTCCTCTTTAGAGCGGAAAGGAGATCATCGATAATAAGTTTAAATATTAACCAAAAAATATGTTTGGCATGGGACAGCCAAAAGTTCCTATTTCGGTAACTGATCTGAAATTCTCGATAGAGGATATTGAGGACTACCTGAGTGCTCCGCCAAACCCAAGGTTCCAGGTACCGTACACTCCCAAATTGTGGAAGACAAAAGAAGGAGAAACTGTGGTAGTTAGAGAGGCCAAAAAAGAAGAAGCAGAAGTTATACTCGATACGCTGAAACAGCTCATCGACCACAAGTACGACAAAGACTTCTACCATCTCGTTGGTGTAAGGACATACTCAGAGATACTAGCATGGGTCCAGAACAGGATAAAGGACTCTTATGCTCTGGTTGTGACTTCTGAAAGCGGGGAGTTGCTGGCTCTCGTTAACCACAGGTTCTGGGATGAAAACGTTGCGATAAGTCTGCACACAATGACGTTCAGAAGGAAGTCAAACCTTGGCATAATGGCATATGCATCAAAAATCGAGCACGCTTTCGACTTCGTTGGCGTTAACGAGTGGTGGGCAACATTTGAAAGCCCCTTCGGGTTCAGGATGGGATTCAGGTACGTTCATCAGACAAAACAGTGGCCACAGTACCAGCACGAACTGGGCGGTAGCAGAGTTTACTACATAACAAAGGAGATGTGGGAAACAACGGTAAAACCAAAGCTAAAGGCAAGAGATCTATTCGGCACAAGGCCTGTACCAGAAGACTTGCTGAAGAAGACATACCCGCTAAGACCACCAGAAAAGTTAGAGATAGAGCTCTAAATATAGCCAAGAGACTTTGCAAGAAGTATTAAACTTATTGTTTTTGAATCTATAATTTTTCCGTTCTTTATCATTTCTATTGCTTCTTCAGGTTTCATTATAACTGTCTGGATGATTTCGTCTCTGTCAAGATTGGTCTGGCTTACGTTCTGCTTTACGCGGGCAACAAAAAGATAGATCTGTTCATCGACATACCCCGGGCTCATCAGTATCCTGGTTATGTAATCAAGCGTTTCAGCGACGAACCCTGTCTCTTCTGTAAGCTCTCGCTTTGCACAGCTTTCTGGTTCTTCTTTTTCTTCAAGTGTACCCGCAGGAACTTCGTATATAAAATCTCTGATCGAATACCGGTACTGTTTTTCGAGCACAATTCTGCCGTCAGGAAGTACCGGGAGAATGGCCACAGCGCCCCTGTGCCTCACAACCTCTATAACGGTCTCCCCTTTTTCCGTCATAAAAATTTCCTTGTATACAGTGAATACCCGCCCCCTGTAGATCATTTCTGAGCTTAAAAGCTTTGGCAGATCCATACAGGTGCTAAGCAATCTTCGTTATTTAAGATTATGGGGTCATACAAAAGAGTAAATGGTTGGAACCCTTTGTCTTCTAAGACTGGGATGATATCAGACAGCAGAAAAGTAATTTTCAGTATGAAAGGAAAAGTTCTACAAACTTTCTACCCTTCTGGGTAAGTTCATAGAGCTTGCTTGTCCGCCCTTCTTTTTTTATCTCTTTTACTTCTATCAGTCCTTCTTTTTGAAGATTTTTAAGCGCAACGTATACGTCAGGCAACGTTTTTTCAACTCCAAACTCCCTCAGTTTTTTCCATATGTAGTAGCCATAAGCTGGAGAGACGTAGAGTATGTTGAGAATAGCCTTTTTTGTGTCGCTCATGCTGGTGATAACTTCTTCTGACCCGCCCCTGTCTTTGATGCCTAAAAAAGTCCCGATTACCACAGGATCTTTTAGGCCTGTTCCTGTCAGTATGTACAGGATCTTGCTTCCCTTATTCAAAAGGTTCCAGTCTGCAGCCTTTATAAGGCCGGCCAGAGCAACCGAAGCTGATGGTTCTGCAAAGAGCCCTTCGGCTCTTGCTAGCAGCTTTTCTGCTTCTATAACTTCTTTATCTTCAACCTTTATCTTGAACCCATTGGTCACCTTGATAGCAAAATCAGCGAGCGCTGAGTGTATGCCACCTGTTGCGAGGTCATCTACAACGTTGCTCCTGTTAGTAAGATAAACGCCAACCAGCGAGGGAATCCTGGTTCTGTAGAGCTCAAACAGATCCTGAAAGCCAGCAAAGAGCATAGAAATACCCCCTCCTTCACCCACGCTCATGAATATATAATCAAACATGTCCTTCGCTTTTTCAAATATTTCGTAAGAAAGCGTTTTCATACCCGTAAGAAAATAAGAGTCAGATTCTCCGCTTAGGTGGACACTGTTTTCAACGTTTTCGGGCACGCTCCCCTTTATAGCCTTTGCCCCATAGGCGAGCGTCTGGTAAAGTTTGCCAAGGCTCCTTATCTCGCTGTAATAAAGAGAACAGTATATTCCGGCCCTTACAGAATAAGCAGCTAAAGATGCCCCTATGTTGCCGTTGGATTCGCATGCAACCTCTTTCTTCCCAGCAGAAACTGCATAGCTGACAGCTATCGCAGATCCCCTGTCCAGGTAAGAGCCTGTGGGATTTACCGATTCGTTCTTTATGTAGAGCTCAACTCCGAGGCTCTGGCTTAGCCTGTATGCTTTCAGCAAAGGCGTCTGCCCTTCACCGAGGGTGATCTTTTGCCTGAAGCTTGGAAGCAGAGAAGAGTACCTCCATATGCCTTCCTGAGAAACATCAGCTATCTCCTTTCCTGAAATATCGCTGAAGTTATCAGGCACGTAAGCTGTTGTCGAGCCGCACACCTCACATCTTCCAGGATCTCTCTGTTTGTGGCCGCATTTGTAGCATTTGAACATATTTTATGTATAAAATAAATAAATTTACGTTTATCTATATTTTGCTGCCCCGCAGTTTTTACGTGAACGGAGAAGCTGAGCGTAAGTGCGTTTACAGCTATGTTTAAATAAAAACAATACTAAATAGATAGCATGAACAGAGAAGAACTTGCTAAATTTATAGACCACACACAGCTGAATCCCTTTGCAACTGAAGACGACATAAAGAAGCTTGCGGAAGAAGCTAAGAAGTATCATTTCTACTCTGTAGTCGTAAATCCGTATTATGTAAAGCTCTCAAAACAGCTTGTGAAAGGAACAGATATAAAAGTTGTGAGCGTTGTCGGTTTCCCCTTTGGGGTAACTTACAAAGAAGTCAAAGCTTACGAAGCGGAGCTCGCAATAAAGGACGGTGCAGATGAAATAGACATGGTCATGAACATATCTGCAGCCAAGTCAGGCAGATGGGACGTTGTCAGGGATGACATAAAGGCGGTAAACGACGCTGTAAAAAAACACGGAAAGATTCTGAAGGTTATACTTGAAACGGGTTACCTCACTGATGATGAAAAGGTAAAGGCATGTGAAGTTGCCGTAGAAGCGGGAGCGGACTTCGTAAAGACGAGCACAGGTTTTGGTAAGGGCGGGGCAACAGTGCATGACGTTGAACTCATGTACAGGACGGTTAAAGGCAAAGCTCAGGTCAAGGCTGCAGGAGGAATTCACAGCGCAGATGATGCGCTTGCGATGATAAAGGCAGGAGCTACGAGGATCGGGGCTAGCCACAGCGTTCAGATAATCGAATCGCTCAAGCAGTAAGCTTCTATTTTTTATTTCAATTTCGAAAACTACTTTATGGTTTAAAGCAGTTTCAGTAAAAATTTTTTAACGTTCTTATGTAAGCTTTTACGTTGCAGAACATAGCTGTAATAAAGATCGGCACTTCAGTACTATCAAGCAACGGTAAGCTTGATAAGGGAGTTTTAAAGGGCATAGTTGACGAAATAAGCCGCGTTAAGAATATGGGTTTCCCGGTTACGCTGGTTACAAGCGGAGCAATCTTGACAGGCATAGAAGCGCTCGGTATCAGCAAAAAACCAAGCGCTTTGAGCCTGAGAGAAAAACAGGTTTCTGCGGCAGTAGGCCAACCTCTACTTATGAAAGAATATGTAGATCTGTTCGCAGAACGCGGGATAAAGGTAGCACAGATACTTGTAACGGAAGAGGATTTTTCGATAAAGACCTGTTTTAACAACTTTATAAGAACTACACGCGCTCTGATACAGAGCGGCATAATCCCCGTAATAAACGAAAACGACGCAATATCAGTTAAAGAGCTCGTCAACGTTCTGAACGTAAGCAACCTCGTTAGGTTCGGCGATAACGACAGGCTTTCAGCTATAATTTCTTCTAACCTAAAGGCTTCCAGGCTTGTGATCATGACTGATGTTGACGGAGTTCTTGATCAGAAAGGAAGGGTCATCGATAAATTAAGAAGCAAAGAAATAGAAAGCCTGATAAAAAAGCTTAGGGGTATGAGCGAATACGGTAGAGGTGGTATAAGGTCCAAGCTGGAAGCGGCCCTCCTGGCTTCTTCTAACGGCGTTACAGTGAACATAATAAACGGTAAAAAACGCGGGCTTCTGCTTCAAATTTTTGAAGGAAAGGAAGCCGGAACCGTTATAGCGCCTTAAGTTCGCTAAGCAGATCTTTCTTTTTCAGCAATCAGAACTTTCATTCAGCAAAAACGTTTTAAATGGCAAAATCAACCCCTATAACGAGAGAAAATGGCTGTATACGATTTACACGGTAAGGACCTGATATCGACGCAGGAGTGGTCGAGGGAAGAGCTTCAGTTTGCTATAGAATTTGCAAAGGACATAAAAAGATGGAAGTACGCAGGCTATGTACCAGAACTTTTCAAGAACAGGACATTCTTTATGCTATTTTACAACACGAGCACAAGGACCAGGGCTTCTTTTGAAGCTGCGGCAACGCTCTTGGGAGGCCATGCGCAGTTCATAGACTTTAAAACGACAAGGGGTTCTGAAGGGGAGGCCATAGCTGACATTGCTCACATGTACGAAAGGTTAGGGCACGCTTTAGGTGTAAGGATCCTCGAAGATGCGGTTGACTACGTCTACGGCGCAGGCAACAAGGTCATAAGGGAATACGCTGAACACGCAAAGATACCGGTTATAAACATGGCTGACGACATGTACCATCCGACGCAGGCTCTGGCTGACATGATGACCGTTGATGAAAAGTTCTTTGGAAACTATGAAAAGAAAAAGTACGTGATAATGTGGGCTTACAGCACGCATGCAAGAAGCTGGGGAAGCGTTCAGGACGAAATGCTGATAGCAACCAAGTTTGGTATGGACGTAACGCTGGCATATCCTCCAGGGTTTGAGCTAGACGAGAACCTGGTGAACCAGGCTAAGGAAAACGCCAAAGAAAGCGGCGGAGCCCTTGAAATATCTCACGACCTGAAGTCTGCGCTTGAAGGTGCACACGTAGTATTTCCCAGAAACTGGGTTAGCCATGCTGCTGTAATGACAGGGCTAAACAGGTTCGGAAAAGATAAAGAAATCGAGCTCCACAACAAGTACAAGGACTGGAAGCTAACCAAGTCGCTCGTTGACATAATGGACAGGAAGGCAATAGTTACTCACGTGCTTCCTGTGTTCAGGGGAGAAGAAGCAGACAACGAAGTAATGGACGGTCCGCACAGCGTTATACTCGACCAGGCTGAGAACCTGCTCTACGTAAGGGCAGCTGTCCTGGCGCTCCTTGCAGGAAACAGGTACTAAATTTATAAGTTTTTATTTTTCTTTTTTATTTGATTTTTTATGGAGAAAGTTAGAGCGTTTATAGTGAACATAGGCACAGAATTGCTCATAGGCAGGACAATCAACGGCAACCTCCAGTGGCTCGGTTCTAGAATCTACTCTACAGGGGGGGAAGTTTTAGGATCCATAACCGTGCACGACAGGAAAGACCAGATAGCTTTTGCGTTAAAATGCGCGATCAGCTCTGGGGCAGGGTTTATAATAACCACGGGCGGTCTTGGTCCTACGTATGACGACATAACTATGGAAGCTGTAGCTGAATGGCTTGGTAAGAAGCTTGTGCTTAACGAAAACGCTCTTAGCTTCATGATAAAGCTGAGAAAGCCGATGACTGAAGAATCTAAAAAGGCTTATGAAAAGATGGCCACGCTGCCCGAGGGTTCCATGCCCCTTTTTAACTACGTAGGCACAGCGCCTGGTGCCATGCTGTTTACAGGTGAGAAAAGGCTTTTCGTGCTTCCCGGAGTTCCACGGGAGATGAAGGACATGTTTGAAAGGTACGTTGAGCCCTTTATAGGGTACAGCGTAAGCAGGGGGATCGTAACAAGGGTTGAAGGCATATTTGAAGCCCAGATATCGCCCCTCATAACTGAGCTTACAAAGTCTTTTCCGGCTGTATACGTGAAATCACACCCATCAATGGAGTACGGCAAGAGCGTCCTCAGGATAGAGGCATGGACCCAGGACAGCTCTGTAGACATCATGGAGATTTACAGGGAACTGGAAAACTTCGTCAAAGCTCACGGCGGTAAAATAGCTCTTGAAAATCAACCCTAAACTTTCAAGAAAAGCCCCTCATTCTTAATCCCAAGCTTTTTTGCCTTTTCATTTTCTTCCTCCGGGTTCCTGAGCCCGTCAGGCAGGAGTTCCGGTACAGTGTCCAGTATAGGGTACCATCTCCTGCATTTTTCACACACAAGGTATCCTTCTATTATCTTGCTTTCATAGCAGTCAGAGCACGGAGCCTCTTTTATATCCTTGACGTACATGTCGAGATATCCGCAGTAAATTTCGCATTTTGGCTTTTCGTACTTCTTTGCTTCTTTCTTCTCTTCTTTTACAACGTAAAGCTTTAAGGGGAAATGCTTGCAGACTGGGCACGCAAGCACGTCCATAAGCCTGTATCTCATACATTAACAGGTTTATTCGGGGTTAAAAAGTTTTAATATAGAGCTTTGCAAAAGATTGTATGCAAAGAGAAAGCACTGTAGCTGTGTACGGGTTGGGAAGGGTCGGCGCTTCTGTGGCCGCAGTGATGCTAAGGCACGGCTTCAGCGTTATAGGAGTTGACGTTGACAGAGAAAAGGTCGACAGGATCAACTCTAAAGAAAAGATTTTTTCGCTTGAGCCGCATGTAGATGAATCGTTTGTAAAGGGAATAGAAGAGGGAGCATTCAGGGCAACAGTCGACCTCAAGTGGGCAAGCGAAGCTTCAAGGTACAAGATCATAACGGTCCCTGTACCGCTTGTCCTTAAGACCCCGGATTTTGCCAGCATTAAACAGGCTTCTGAAGCAATAGGCAAAGGGATCAAGAAAGGAGATGTGCTGGTAGTAGAATCGAGCGTCCCCCCGGGAACGACCAGACAGGTCGTAGCTAAAACTGTGAGCGATGCATCTGGCCTCAAGCCGGAGGATGATTATTTGCTAGGTTACAGCCCCGAAAGAATTTATGAGGGCAGGGCAGTTTACGATATAGAAGAGAACTACCCCAAGGTTGTATCAGGTTACGGGAAAAACAGCCTTGAAGAGATAGCGCAGCTTTATTCTAAGGTTGCGAAGAAAGGGGTCATAAAGATGTCCAGCATCGAAGCTGCTGAGCTTGAAAAGCTCGCAGAGGGCCTTTACAGAGACACAAACATCGCGTTGGCAAACGAACTCGCCCTTTTTGCTCAAAGGCTTAACGTTGACTTCTGGGAAGTCAGAAACGCGGCAAACTCTCAACCGTACTCAAACATTCACAGGCCCGGAGCTGGCGTTGGAGGGAACTGCATACCCGTATACCCTTATTATGTTCTGCACGCAGCTAACAGGCTGGGTTTCCATTTCAGGCTCGTAGAGTCTGCCAGATGGGTCAACGAGAGGATGCCGCTTGTTGTTGTAAGTAACTTTGTCGAGCTGTTCATACTGAACAAAAAGTCTCTCAGAACCGCGGCGCTCCTCGGGCTAGCTTTCAGGGGCGATACAGACGATGACAGGTTAAGTCCTTCTTACGACATAATAGACAGGCTCAGGGCTTTAAACGTAACAGTAAAGGTGCACGACCCCTACGTCAAAAAGCCATCGAGGAGCGACGTTCAGGTTTCAGACAACCTCGGGGAAACTCTGGCTAAAGCAGATGGCATCATCATAGCTACTGACCACTCTGTTTATAAAGATCTGGATTATGATAAGGTTGCTAAGATGAGCGGCAACGATCCAATAATATACGATGCAAGGGGCATACTTTACGGCAAACCAAAAATATATGTCCTAGGTACAGGTTATAAGGGCCCGTAGCTCAGCCAGGATAGAGCGTCGGCCTGCGGAGCCGGAGGCCGCGGGTTCGAATCCCGCCGGGCCCGTTAGTGGGCCTGAAACATAATGTACGATGTTTTGATCGTTGGCGGAGGGGTTTCTGGACTAACTCTAGCTTACGAACTGAAAAAACTTTCAAAGTCAGTATGCCTGGTTGAAAGCGAAAGCCTCGGGGGGAAGATTGCCACGGGAATGCTTGAAGGTAAGGTCATAGAGGAAGGGCCAGAAGAGATCGTGAGCTCAAAAAGCTTATTGCAGTTTGTTGAAGAGCTCGGGCTCCTCGACCAGGTGGTCCGTCCAAAAAACGGGAGGTTTGCTCTTTTAAGAAACGAAAAGCTTTACACGGTTCCTGAAGGGATAGCTGGCGGCGTCCTTAGGGTTAACGCTGAGCTTTTTCGCTCTTTACTGAACGGGCTTTTCAGCTTCAGAACGATCGCAAGGATGATGCTCGAGCCATTTCACAAACTGAACGTCGATGGCGATATATCAGTGAATGATCTTTTTTCAGAAATCTACGGAAGGAGCTTCGTAGACGAGTTCTTCAAACCTCTTGCAGGAGGTATTTACGGAGGGGATATAGGCCTTATGAGCTCCTCAGTTTATTTTCCTTACATCGTTGATATAAAGAAAAAAGGTAAAAGCGTTATCGAGAGCTTCCTGGGAAAGAAGATAAATTTTGACCTGATATCTTTTAAAAAAGGGCTGGGCTCGCTTATACCAAGGATAGTTGAAAAGTTGGAAGGCGTTGATATAATGACCGGAAAAACCGTAAGGAGCGTAAATAATGAAGGGGACAGATTTTCGGTTAATGTTGGATCAGAAAAGTTAGAAAGCAGGACAGTTTCAGTAATGGTTTCTCCTTATACAGCTCCCGTTTTTAAAAACATGGATGACTACATAGTTAAAAAGGCCAGGCTTTACGTTAAAATTTCCAGGATAGCTGTGATAAACGCAGTTTACGATAAAAAGTTTGAATCCTATGACAAATACTCTGGCATACTGACTTATCCAGACGTTTACGGCGTTAGCGGAGCTACCTTTTTTGACAGCAAATGGCCAATCAACGACGATTCAGGGCTTTACGTCATAAAGTATTTTGTCCCGTTTGAAAGCTACATTGATGAGACGAGAGCCATAAAGATTGCAGAAAAATTCAGCAGAGAACATTTTCATACAGAAAAACCTGTTTCGTACAGGGTAAGGATCTGGAACGAAGCTCTTCCGGTGTACGCCGTTGGGGCTGATCTGCTTAAACAGGAAGCAGAGGCTTACATGGAAAAGGGGGTTTACTTTGGAGGTTCTTTTATCAATTCCACGGGCATATATTCATCTGTAATGAGGTCCAAGAGCATGGCCAAGCGCATAGAAAGCTACCTGGAAACCAGCACGCACGCCGGGTCAGAGCCCAGGGGGTCCTTGTAGTAATAATATGCCCTTGACCTGCTTCCCCCGCAGTTGAACCTGAAATCGCAGCTCCCACAGTAACCGTTAAACTCCCTCTTCCTGAACTTTTTAAGCATATCGTTTTCACGATAGAGCTTAACTATGTCGTCATTCCTTACGTTGCCTATTGGAACGTTAAGGAGGCCGCTCGGATAAACGCTTCCGTTGTAAGAAATAAAAATGACTCCATCACCGTCTAGGGTTCCATACTGATTTATGGTTGAAGAGCGTGAAGGGCTGTAACCGAAAAGCGAGCTCTTCAGCTCAAGGTAAAGGTTGTCATCCTTTGACCTGTTAAACCCACGGGTTCTTTCAAGGTAGACCCTTCTTATAAAAGGGCACTCAACTGTCCTTATGTTGATTCCGTAGAAAGAAGCGTCATACAGGAAGTTGCAAACAGCTTCGTATTCTGAAGGGCTCATCTCAAGATTAGCGTATGCTCTCCCGACAGCCACGATAAAGAATACTTCCCATGTTTTAACTCCAAGATCTTTGATGATCTTAAAAACGCCTCCAACTTCCCTTTTATTTAGCGACATGACAGCCGTGTTTACCTGAACATCAAACCCGTAAGACAGAGCTTCTCGGAGCGCTTTCAGGGTAGCTTCAAAATGCCCTTTTTCCCCTCTTATGAGCTCATGCGTTTCAGGTTTTGCGCCATCAAGACTTATCGAAATGTATTTCACGCCTGCGTCTTTTAATTCTTTTAGAGATTCAGAATTAAGCCTCTTTGAAACTGTAGGAGCAAGGGCGGGAGTGAGGCCCAGGCTTCTTGCGTAGCTAATCAGCTCGTAAATGTCTTCCCGGATCATGGGGTTGCCGCCCGTAAAAACTATTACAGGCTTTTTTTCGAACCCGGAAAGGTTTTCGAGCAGCTTTTTACCTTCTTCAGTGTTCAGTTCTTCAGGATTCCTTTCCCATATTGATGAAGCCCTGCAGTGGAGGCACTTAAGCTCGCAGGCCTGAGTAGTTTCCCAGAAAACTATAACGGGGAACCTGTCGAACACAACACCTTTATAGAGTTTGAATATATTAACGTGCTTAGAGTTTTTTTATTTTTTAATAAAGATAATAAACTATCGTTCGTAAATACTTGCGTTGATAGCGATACCCGGGGAAAAGCTTGGCGTTATAGAAGCCTTTGAGCCAAAAGGAGATTTTATCATAAAGGACGGCAACATATACGCAACGAGGCTATCAGAAGTTAAGGTAGATAAAAAGCACAAAATAATCGAAATAAAGCCGATCAGAAAAGGCTTTGTAAGCGTTGGCGATACAGTAGTTGGCAGGGTAGATTACATTCAGAGGCCTTTTGCTTTTGTTACGATAGTTTCTGCGCTCAACGAGGACTTGGCCGCAGACATGAAAGGGATGATCTACGTGGACCCTGAGTACGATTACGCGCCTGTAATAGAAGGCTCGATAGTTAGGGCAAAAGTCATAGGAACGAGCGCGGGCATACTCATGCTGAGCCTTGATGAGCCAGGGCTTGGGGTACTTGAATCTTACTGTAACTACTGCGGTGGACCACTCGTTGTAAGGGGCAGAAACAGCGCAAGGTGTATCTGGTGCGGCAGAGTCCTGAGGTTAAGGCTGGCTCCAGACTTTAAGTCAAAAGCGCTTCCTCACAGGGTAATTCTGGAGTAAATCCTTAGATAGACTTAATAAAAGTTTTACGAAATGTTTGGTAATGAGCGAAAAGGAACAGCAGGATCGAGACGTCGTTCTAAAGTTTTTAAGCAGCGTAAAAGATCCGGTGCTCAAGAAGGATATAGTTTCTCTCGGGTTTGTTAAGGATTTACAGGTTGATGGAAAACAGGTAAAGATAAAGCTTTCACTTACATCTCCCGGATGCCCTCACAAAGACGAGATACTTTCCGATATAGTCAGAAGCCTAGAAGGTTACTCAGTGATCGTGGAAGTCACTCACAACGTGCTCAGCGGTTCTCTCGTAAGAAAAGAGGGGACTAGCAAAGTTAAAAACATAATAGCTGTGGGCAGCGGGAAGGGTGGCGTGGGGAAATCAACTGTATCGATACTCCTCGCTTATGCGCTAAAGAAGCTGGGGGCAAAGGTCGGTATAATAGACCTTGACTTTTACGGAGCAACAATACCCAGCATGCTGGGTTCGAGCTTTGTCCAGAACGTTAACGAAGCTGGCCTCCTGATCCCCCCAATCCATCAGGGGATAAAGATAATCTCGCTTGCATACTTTGTTCCTCAGAACTCAAGCGTGATATGGAGGGGACCGATGCTTAGCAAAGCCGTTCATGACTTTATGGAAAAGGTTGACTGGGGAGAGCTCGATTACCTCATAGCTGACCTGCCTCCTGGTACCGGTGACGTTCCGATAACTCTCGGGCAGGACAGGCTGATAAACGCCGCGGTAATAGTTTCAACACCACAACCAGCTGCAGTCAACGTCGCATTAAAGCTCGTCGACACGTTCAAGAAGCTCAACGTCCCTGTGCTTGGAGGGCTTGAAAACATGAGCTACTTTATCTGCCCTAACAGCAAAGAAAAAGTAGAGCTGTTCGGAAGCAGGTACTTTAAGGATAAGCTGGAAGAGACCGGGCTGCCGTTCCTTGGTGCGCTGCCATTTGTTCCGCAGCTCAGGGAGCTCGAGGACGTGGGTGTTAAGGAGGAAAACATTTCTTACATAATAGACGACATAATACCTGTGGCCCAGGAGCTCACTTGCAGGCTCAGCCTGCTTAACTCTCAGGTCAGCGAAAGGCCTTTCTTCCTTAACGTGCCGAAAAAGAAATAAAGGCATAATCGCTAATCAGTAGTGCGATGATGATTCAGAGTTTATCTTGACTCATGAAATGAAGGCATTTGTCTGAGCGCGTTAAGCTTTTAATCCACATGTGTACAATATGTTTGTGAAGCGAACCGTACATCTTCCAAAGGGTTTGCTTGAGTTTTACATACTGAGCCTTTTAAGTACATACCCCGCGCGCGGCATAGAACTCATAGAGGCTATCAGGAAAAACACTCAGGGAATGTGGTCACCCAGCCCCGGCTCTCTTTATCCTCTCCTTAAGAAGCTTGAGAAGGACGGTTTGATATACAGCGTTAGCAGCGACGGCAGGTTTGTTATAACGCAAAAGGGCAAAGAAAAGCTCGAGGAGCTAAGAGCTGAAACCGATATTATATACAGAATAATGGAGAGCATTATCAAAGAAGCTAAGCCCTGAGCAGGCGCTTTGCAACAAACCTTCTTATGATGTAAAAGGCAACGACCCAGATCGCAAGTATAAACAGACCTATAAGGTCCCTTATGAGCTCTATAGTTATTCCCCTTAGATCATCGGTCAGAAGGAGCGCCTGTTTCATAAGGAAAAAGCTCAGCAGCAGTAGAACCCAGGCGCCTATCAGCGTAATTGACAAAAGCGTTACAGATGAAACCTTCAAATGTAATACACCACCATCGTTATAAAGCTCAGAGCTGTCGAAATAACGCTTAGCAGCATTATTCTGTTTGCGAGCTCTTTCTCGCTCATCGGTCTCTGAGACGCTATAAGCCTTGCAAGCGTGACAGGTGCCTTTGGATCCCTGTTGGCGATCATCCTGTAGTCATCAAGAACCATCAAAGGTCTCATAAGCTCCGAATGTTCCTTGAACCCTCCTATTGACGAGAGTATGAAAAAACCGTTGAATATAAGCGGAAGAGTAGCAATTATGCCTATCACTTCAGCTCTAGATATTATCATCAGAGCAACTATTCCTGCTCCCATAAGCATAGAACCGCTGTCCCCAGGAAAGATCCTTGAAGGATACCTGTGCCTCAGGTAAAAAGCCACAAGAGACGCTTCAAAAGCTATTCCAAGGTATGTGCCAGCAACGTTTCCCCTGATAAAATCATAAGCCAGGAAAGGGAGCACAGAGATTGCAGTAACGCCGGTTACAACGCCGTTAAATATGTCTATCATGTTGGTTGCGTTCGTGTATATTGGAAAGCCTGCTAGCACGAGAAGCGGATAAAGGATCTTTATCGTTACGTTTCCAACATAAGGCAGGTATGGGGTGGATGAATATGCGTGCAGGAATATCACAGGCAGAGCGGCCAGTATTGCCAGGAGAGGTTTTTCAGGCCCGCCAAACTTCTTTATGTCATCTGCAAGCCCTATCAAAAACGCTATGAACAGGGAAAGGATGAAGGCTAAAGCGTACGAATTTCTTACAAAAAGAAGAGCGATAAGCGTGCCGGCCAACACAGCAAAGCCGCCAGGCCTCGGTATTAGCGGTTTATCCTTTTTGTGCGCATCCGGCACCGTCATCTTTTTGTTCCTGAGAACCCTCTCTAGATAAAGCGTTATCGTTAAGGTAACGAAAAATGATGCTACAAACTCAATCGTTATGTCTATCCAGTTCATTGTCCTCGCTCATCAGCTTATACTTGTTTTTATTTAAATAATCTATCGTCTTACATACCTGGCATAGTTCGTTCTTTGAAGGCCAGCCGCACTTCTTGCAGTACTGTCCTCCAACCTTGAACTCCTTCGAGTAAAAGCTCATAAAGGTGTCAAGAAGCTGGTACTTGATGCCTGCGTGCCTTTCCTCCAGCCTGTTCAGGAAGTCCCTTATCTCAGACCTTATGCCCTGCTGCATGTAAGGGCACGTAACTGTCTGAAAATCAAAACCCTTGAGCATGGCGAACATAGCGAGCTCCTTTTCGTATATCCTGAAAAACGGATGAACCTTTCTTATACCAAAGGCTTCAGAGCTTTCCACGGCAGGGTTAAAGCTTTTTAACCTTTCAGTATCCCCGTTAGTCAGAAGTATAAAGTAGCTCTGCAGTATGTCGTCAAGGTTATGAGCCGTTGCCAGAACCTGAGCCCCCAACTCTTTTGCGGCTACGTCAAGGGCCCTTCTTCTGAATATGCCACAGACTGTGCACGATGAGTGCTTACCTTTGTACTCCTGAATATCATCAATGGTATAGCTGAACAGCTCTCTGTAAGAATAAACAACGTGTTTCACGTTAAGCTGTGAAGCAACCTTCGAGGCTATTTCAATTCCCTCTTCTCTGTAGCCCTTTATTCCTTCATCCACAGTAACAGCAATTATCTCGTTGCTCTTGAAGAACTTTGCGAGAACATAAAGCAGAGAAACGCTGTCCTTACCCCCTGAAACTCCAACAGCTACTTTTTCTCCGTACTTTATCATTTCATGCTTTCTTACTGTTTCCAGCGTTATATCGTAGACAGATGTAACGAAGCAACCCCTGCAAAGGTATTCCCCTGAATAAGGTCTGTAATAAAAAGACGGTCTACCGCACTTTGTGCAAGGCTTTACCTGCAATTTTAATTATCGTTTATTATTCCTTTATGTGTGTGCAGAACAACAGCGCTTACGGTGCTCTTTACGCCAGGTATCTTCAGTATCTTATCCTTCAGTATGTGCCTGAACTCTTCTATATCCCTGCACTTGATGATTGAAATTATATCAAACTCTCCTGTAACTTCATAAAGCCCAACGACTTCATCAAGCCCGTTCAGGTTCTGAAGGACAGTGTCCATCATAGGCGAATCAACGAATATGTTTACGAATACGAGCATAGCTATAGCAGATCAGTGGTGCTATTAAATTTAACTGAAACATCTTTTAACCAAATATGAAGATGGCTAAAGTTTCCTTTGAGCGTTTTTATAAGATCATACATAACGTAAAACTTGAGATTAAAAAATCAAGAGAAAAGCTATTTTGAACTTTAGCTTTTGCAAAAAATTAGCGTCTTTACTTGTGCATTTTTATAGAAAAATGTGCTTCTAAAGCAAATGTGATTTTTATAAGATGCATATTAGAAAATTAAAAGTGTTAATTACGAAAAAGCAGGACAGCTGAAAAGCAATTTAAACACGCGCTTGGTTCACAGGTTCGTGCATAACGCTTAATAGCTTAAATTGAGTTTTTTAACTTATGAAAGCGATGGTTCTTCATAAACCGGCTCCTGTTGAAACAGTTCCTTTAAAGTATGAGGATTATCCAACACCAAGACCTGGGAGGGGCGAAGTTCTGATAAAAGTTATTTCTTGCGGCGTATGTCATTCTAACCTTCATATGATAGAAGGGGACTGGGTCAGGATGGGCGTTCCGGCAAAGCTGCCAATAATACCTGGGCATGAAATAATAGGGAAGATAACTGAGCTGGGAGAAGGTGTTGAAAGCTTTAGAGAAGGCGAGATAGTGGGCGCACAGCCTCTGTGGTCAGCTTGCGGTCATTGCGATTACTGCATAACCGGCAATGAGCACCTTTGCAACAGCGTTCAGATAACTGGCGAAACCGTTGATGGTGGCTACGCAGAGTATTTTCTAGCCAAGGCAGACTACATTTACCGGATACCTGAGAACGTCGATCCTGAAATAAACTCGCCGCTCTTCTGCCCGGGGGTTACTGCTTACAGGGCTTCAAAGCTCGCTAACCTTGGTCCTAACAAAAAAGTATACGTAATAGGCATTGGCGGCGTAGGACATGTTGCGCTGCAGACTTCAAAGCTTTTTGGAAGCGAAGTCATAGCTGTGTCAACCAGTGAGGCTCACGCAAAGCTTGCAGAAGAAATGGGAGCTGACGGTGTCGTTATGGCTAAAAGGGATTATTCAAACCTTTCAGAACATTTTGGCAAAGGCGATTCAGTTATAATATTTTCGCCAAACCAGAAAGCTATAGATGCGGCTGTAAATATAGTCAAGAAACAGGGCACTCTCGTTGTAGGAGTTTTCGGAAACATAAACGATTTCAGGTTTACAAAGGAAATAAACGTCAGGGGGAGCGTTATAGGACCAAGAAAGGACATGAAAGAAGTGCTCGAGCTGGCTTCAAAGGGGCTTATAAGGCTTAAGGTTACAAAGTACAAACTGCAGGAAGCAAACGAAGTGCTCAGGAAGCTGAAAGATGGAGAAATAATAGGCAGAGCCGTGCTGCTTCCATAGGATAAATGGACAGGCTTAAGTTTGAGCTTTACGTTTATGTAATAAGGGAGCTTGGTATAGATCCAGCAAGCGACTGGAAAGCAACTTTAATGCTGAACGAGCTTCTCAGAAACAAACCTGTAAGGCTGGCGCTCGATAAAGCAAGCGTACTTCTAAAACAAAAAAAGGCTCTTGTTGTAGGTGCGGGCCCCTACGTGCTTGAGGATCTAGAGTATGCAAAAAGGAAAGGCATACTGAAAGGCTCAACGGTGCTTGCTGCGGACGGCGCCTCTCTAGCTTACAGAGAGTTCACAGGAAAACATCCAGAAATCATAGTAACAGACCTCGATGGGTACCCTGAGGCAGAGGTTGAAATGATAAACGAGAATTCTGTAGCGTTTGTGCACGCACACGGGGATAACGTCGATAAGCTTCTAAAGTACGTACCGCAGATGAAATGGGCTGCCGGAACAACTCAGACTTTTGAAACAGAGCTGGTGAAAAATTACGGAGGGTTTACCGACGGCGACAGGGCAGCTTTTATAGCTGAAAGTTTTGGGGCAAAAGAAATATTTTTAGCAGGTATGGACTTTAACCTTTCAATAGGAAAGTATTCGAACCTTGAAAAGTTTAATGGTGACTACGAGAGAAAGAGAAAAAAGCTCGCAATTGGAACAATGATGCTGGAAGCTCTTGCCTCGATCAGCAAGGCGCCCTTGATAAACCTGAGCAAAGGAGCAGTTAAAATTAAAGGCATAAATAACATAGCATGATAAACAACAAATGATATTTATAGTATCATGAAAAATTTTTTTTATGAATACAGCTTACGATGAAGAGGAAATTATTGAGCACGATATAACCGATACATATTATTATAAATATACTTTTGAAAAGGTGACGGGCCGCTATAAGTACGCCGGCGATTACTATTTAAATGGCATGCTTTATGGAGCCGTCCTGAGAGCAGGCGTACCGCATGCTGTAATAGATTACATAGATGTTTCAGACGCCTATAAGGTTCCCGGCGTTAAAGCGGTGATAACCTACAGGGATGTTCCCGGGCTTAACGCTTTCGGGTATTATAAACCCAACCAGCCCGTTCTGTGCAAGGAAAGGGTCAGGTACGTGGGGGACGCCATAGCTGCTGTTGCAGCCGAAACACAGGAAGCAGCTGAAGAAGCCGCAAGATCGATCAAGGTCAGGCTGATAAAGCTTGACGGGGTTTATTCCATGGACGACGCTTTAAAGTCAGAGGTTATCTTGGGAGAACAGGATAACATAGCATACAGGATATCTTATGAAAAGGGCAGCTATGAGAAAGCTCAGGGGGAAGAATACGAAGGCACTTACGAAGTTGGATCAATAAAGCAAATGTACATAGAACCTGAATCAGCCCTTGCGTGGATCGAAGACGGCAACCTTAAGATAATAACTACGACGCAAAGCCCAGATCACGACATAGAACAGATTTCAGTTAACGTCAACGTCCCGAAGGATAGGATAAAGCTCATCTTCCCCGATCCGGGAGGGGCTTTTGGAGGTAAAGAAGAAATACATGCGCAAATACTCGCTTCATTGCTTTCATTAAAAACAGGGAAGCCAGTGAAACTTACGTTTTCGAGAGAAGAGTCCAATGTGGCTACAACAAGAAGGATTTCAATGAGGTTTCATATAAAAAGCAAAACAAATGAAGATATGAAATTGAATGGACTATATGTAAACGTGTTAGCCGAGACAGGAGCATACCTGTCTCACGCGCCTATAATTCTTGAAGTTGCCGGTTCTCATGCACCCGGTCCCTATTATATCCCGAACGTGAAGTTTGAAGGAGCTTTGGTGTACACAAACTATCCGCCGGTTGGGGGAATGCGAGGCTATGGTGCAAGCGAAGTTAATTTTGCTTTAGAAAGACATCTGGATGAGGTAATAAGGAAAAACGGCTGGGATCCGTTTGATTTCAGGCTTGTCAACGCGCTTAAAAAAGGACAGCCATATGGCACTGGTTTGGTTCCAGTATCAGAAATTACGTTAAAAGAGACTGTTTTACAGGCAAAAAAAAGCTCGCTTTTAAAAAGCAAGAAATCCAACTGGCCTTTTATAAAGGTTGGCGTAGGGGTAGCCAGTGGCATGAAAAGCACCAGTTATGGTCAGGGCGGAGATCATGCGTCTGTAAAGCTTGTGCTGAACGGGCACGGTCTTAAGTTGTTGTTCACAACCCCGGACATGGGCACAGGAATAAGGTTTGGGTTAGCTAAGCTTTTGAGCAAGCGGCTAAATGTTCCTGAAACCATGATTGAAATCGAAAACCACAGCTCAGACAACCCGCATTCAGGAACTTCAAACGCATCAAGAGTTCTTTTTATGATTGGCAACGCTTCCCTGGATGCAGCTAACAAGCTTGAAAAGGAATTAATAAGAAAATACGGAAACTCAGACCTGTTATATGCTATGAAAAAATTAAACGATGAATTGATTGAGGTTTCAGGTGAGTATGATTTACCTAAAGTAGAAGGAGGAATTTATAAAAAGAGCGATACTATTTTTAGTTTCATTACAGCTATAGCCCGCGTCGAAGTTGATACGTTAACGGGATTTATTAAAGTTACAGATATTGACGTTTATACAGAGGCCGGAAAAATAATCTTTCCACTGGGATATTACTCGCAGATTGAAGGAGGTGCGGTCATGTCTTTGGGTTATGCTATATTTGAGGATCTTAAACTAAAAGAAGGTCAGGTGCTCGGAAAAAACTTCACCACATACATTTTGCCCGTAATGAAAGACATACCAAAAATAAACGTTCATGCAATAGAAATTCCAGATCCGCTTGGTCCTCTTGGAGCCAAGGGGGTTGGCGAACTCCCTCTTACTGCCATAACGCCGGCAATAGTTAACGCGGTTGTGGACGCTACCGGCATAGAATTTAGAGAAATCCCTTTAAAAAGAGAAAAAATCGTAAACCCTTAATGTTTAGATAATTTAAACTTTATTAAAGCAGGTATGTTTCCCCTGTGCTCTTCCAGTAAAACCTTGGAGGATCAAACAGCGCTTCATTTGGATCTGATACGTAGAGCTCCTTTCCATTGAGCTTTATGTGTTTTAATGTGGGTCTTGCATCTCTTCCATGGATAGCTGCTATCTTTCCATCGACCATTACCATCGCCGTCCCGATTAAATCTCCATTTTCTATAGCTCCAAGAGCATCGGTTCCAACGCTTCCAGGCGGCTTATCTATGAGCACGCAGTCAGCTTCAAATCCTTCCTGAATTTTACCAGTGTTTATCCATTTCTTGTATGTTTCTTGTATGTTACCTGTAGCCATAGCTATTGCCTGTGGAGCTGGAATGTTGCCTAAGCTGCTGAAAAACTTAACAGCCTGCTGTACAGCTATCGGGAAATAGCCCTGTCCAGTGGGCGTATCGCTTCCAACAATTAGCCTTTTCAGTTCATTTCTGCTTTTTAAATATTCTATAACCCTTAAACCCATCTTCAGGTTTCCGTAAGGAACAAGCTCAACAGCGGCCTTAGGCGCAACTTCCATAACTTCCCTGGTGAGGTCCCATGGGGCTGCGGTGCTTCCTCCGTTTGTATGAGCTAGCTTGTCTGGCTGGAGATTTTTCACAAAATCTGAGTCTAAATAGACTGCGCCCTTTAAAACACCTGCGCCAAAATTTGTTGGAATAAACATGCCATACTTTCTTGCCCATGAAGCCATTTCGAGCAGTTCTGCAGGTTTTAGATCAGAACTTCCACCTATCTGAGCCACCCTCCATATCCCTATTTTTGCAAGTTCTTTAAAATCCTCCTCTTTAAGACCCTTCACGAGCGTTATACTTCCTGCATGTACTTTCATCAAACCGCCTGGCCTGTAGTTTTTCCACGCCTTGTATGTTGTTATTGCTGTTGCTTTAACTCCTTCAGGATCCGGTGGATAAAAAAGCGGAAGCCCTTCAAACTGGTTAAATTCATCCATAACAGTGGTTATGCCATTCAGCAATCCCTCCTCAAGTATTCCGACCATTCTTTGCATTGGCGCGTATTCGCCTATAGAAATATGAGTATGCGGATCAATATAACCTGGAATAAGTATCATGCCATCTGCATCGATGGTAACCTTTATTTCCGATTTGTTTGCGTTGACTTCATCCTCAAACCCTATTTTGCTGAACTTTCCATCTTCTATCAGCACAGAATCGCCTTTTATTATGCCCTTATCCCAGTCTCCACTGACTATTTTCCCAATATTTTCTATTAATACTTTCATTAAGAATTTTAATCATAATTTAAAAATAAACCTTTGGTTAGCAAAATTGAATGTATAAGATAGATAATTATGTGTGCAAATTAAACTGGCCTAATCATAAATCTACATAATAAAGGCATGCCTTCAACGATGGTCTACACTATCAGGACTTCGGCACAGCGTTAACGTGCTAGACCAAGGAAGGATTAAACTTTTCTTTAACTTGATCGTCATATAGCGTATTAACTATAAAGCTTGTTCTTTCTCTAACCCGTCATTGAACGGCGCCAAATTTTTATCGATTGCTGTTAAGTTACAATATTAAATGGTAAAAGCCCGCTATTGTTAATGCAAGCATCTTTTTATTGAACCATTCAGCACGTTTGTTTGATTCATAACTGAACAACACTTTAAATATTATTTTTAAACTATAAAAAATCGATGAGAAGAAAAGGAATAAGCACTTCTATAGTAGCAATTATAGTTATAGTGATTATAATCGTCGCAGGCGTAGCAGGCTACTACTATTATTCAATGTCAACCTCTAAAAAGTCTACAACGCCCAAGACTCTTAAGATAGCTATACTCCTTCCTTATGTGGTTAATGACTATGGTTGGAATCAAGACATGTATCAAGCCATAACTCAAATAGCTTCAGTATACAAGATAAATTATACTATTGATGCCAATTTAGGGTATTCCACCTCAGCTGTAACAAGCGCTTTAGAGTACTATGCATCAAAAGGATATAACATCATCTTTGCTTGGACAGTTGGATGGCAACAAGAAATACTGAGCGTTGCACCTAATTATCCTAACGTCTGGTTCGTAGGTGCAGATCTAACAAGCTTTACAAACCCATCAACCGGTAAAAATGAGAGTAATGTAATGAGCATTGACATAGATTTAACTAGAGGGGCATATGCCGCAGGCGTTTTAGCAGCATATATAACAAAAACAGGAGTAATTGGTTACCAAGCAGGTTATTCATATCCTATAGAGGAAGCAATAGGTTATGCTTTCTTAGCTGGGGCGCACAGTATTAATTCAAGCATAAAGCTAGTTTATGACTTTCCAGGTACTTGGGGTGACGTAGAAAAAGGATATGTAGGAGCAAAATCGTTGATAGCCGCAGGTGCGGACGTGATTTTATTCAGAGGAGACGGTCAAACGCTCGGTGGGGAACAGGCATGTGCAGCTTCTGGAGTTTACGCTATAGGTGATATGATGGATCAATCGCCATTAAATCCAAACACGATAATAGCAAGCAACGTTTTTAATGATACATTAGTTATACAAACCATAATTCAAAAATATACTACGAATACGCTCTCAACATTTGCAGATAAGAACGTTTATATAAACGGGGTAAACTACCTGCAACTCGGACCACAGGCTTACAAACTTTTAACGGCCCAGCAATTAAGCTATTTAAATCAGGTAATTCAGGGTACTAAAAACGGCAGCATAGCCGTGCCTTTGAGCTCTCAACTTCCGCCTTCAGGGTCCGTATAAAATTTTTTAGGCATCTTAATTTTTTTGTAACATTAAGATTTAAATAAAATCTTACAGTTTAAGATTCTATGGATGTTGTTGCGGGGCTTTATGGGATACATAAAAAGTTTCCAGGAGTTAAAGCCCTTGATGACGTAACTGTAGAGCTCAACAGAGGAGAAATTCATGCTGTGCTTGGCGAAAATGGTGCTGGAAAGACTACGCTCATGAACATCCTTTTTGGTTTAACATTGCCTGATAAAGGATCGATAAGAGTTTATGGAAAAGATGTTAAAATAAAATCGCCTTCAGACGCATTAAAATTAGGAATAGGCATGGTTCATCAGCATTTCAGTCTGATCCCAACTTTAAACGTAATAGAGAATTTTAAAATATTATCTGCCGAAAAAAAGATTGATGAAAACGAAATACTTGAACTAGAAAAAAGGCTCAATCTGCACGTCGACCTGAATGCAAAGGTAGGTACATTATCAGCAGGAGAAAGACAAAGATTAGAAGTACTAAGGCTTCTTTATTTTAACTTTAATATTTTAATATTCGATGAACCGACAAGTGTACTCACGCCAGTAGAAACTGATATGCTGTTAAAAGAATTGAGAAAGATCGTTTCAGAAGGTAAATCAATATTTTTTATTTCTCATAAGCTAAATGAAGTAAAATATGTAAGTGATAGAATTACGGTTTTGAGAAGGGGAAAAGTAGTTTGGAGCGGATACAACGATCAAGCTAGGGTTGAGGACTTGGTTAACTATATGATCGGCTCCGTTTCTATATCTGAAAAAATTCATGATGGTGCTTACAGCTCAAGCGAAGAATTGTTAAAGATTGAACAGCTTAGGGTCAAAGGAGAAAGAAGTAACCTTGCTTTAAACATGAACGAAAGCATCGTCGTTAATAAAAACGAAATTGTTGGTATAGCAGGAGTAGCCGGTAACGGCCAGCTAGAACTATTTGATGCGATTATGGGTTTGAGGAAAATTGAAAAGGGTAGGATTTTTTTTAACGGAAAAGAAATAACGCATTTATCAGCTCGAGATAGAATAGAAATTGGTATAGGATATATACCCGAAGACAGGATAAGCACGGGTGTAGCTCCAGACCTAAGCGTAAAAGAAAACTTGTTGATTAAACTTTTGGACAGCAAAACAATAATTAATAAATTAGGTCTGTTAAATGAAAGAAAAATGAATGAAATAGCGGAACAATTAATAAAAGAATATGATATAAGAACGCCCAGCATAAATACTCCGGTTAAAAACTTATCAGGTGGCAATTTACAAAAAGTCATTCTGGCGCGTGAAATATCTTTAAAACCGAAGCTCTTGTTAGCTTATGAACCAACCAAAGGGTTAGATGTAGGGGCAACCTTTTTTATAAGATCAAAACTTTATGAATATGCGAAGAATACAGGCAGCGTGTTGATCTACTCAGAAGATTTGGAGGAGCTGATACAGTTATGCGACAGGATCTACGTGATCTATAAAGGAGATATAGTGGCGCAATTTAACAGAGAAGAATTCAACGAATATAACATAGGAAAAGCCATGATGGGCCTCGAAATAAAGAGATGAGATATATGCTTAAAGAAACAAAATCAGATTTAGTTGTGGATATTTTAATATACTTAATGGCCTTTTTACTTGCAATAGCACTTGGTGCATTTCTTATATGGTTTTTACTAAAGATTAACCCTTTTAGCGCGTTGAGCATAATTGTAAGCTCATCGCTGTTTACTCCAATCGGATTAAGCTCTACGTTCGAGTATTTAGTTCCTCTTACATTGATTTCATTGGGTCTTGCAATATCTTACAGGGCTAAATACTGGAATATAGGAGCGGATGGTCAATTAATTTTTGGTGCCATATTCACAATGCAGGCTATATTTTCTATAAAAAATTATGTTATATGGCCCGGTTTGGCAATTTTATTTGTGCTCATAATGGGTATTTTGGGCGGCGCCTTATACGGATTGATACCAGCTGTATTAAAAGCAAAGTTAAACGTTAATGAAGTGCTATCAACGTTGATGCTAAATTTTATAGCGATATATTTTATGACGTGGCTTGTTGATGTAACCGGACCCTGGAAAGATCCGTATGCCGCAGAGTTAGAGTCATATCCTATTCCGTATAAATTTTATTTGGAAAATCCATTAATTTTACTGTCTATCATCATAATAAGCATATTTCTAATTTATCTGTTGGCTGAAAAGACCCCTTTTGGGCGTTACCTGAAAATTCTGGGGTCAAGTAAAAATACAGCAGATTATATCGGTTTAAATAAAACGTTAACGTATATTTACCTAGGTCTTATTTCTGGAGCTCTTTCTGGTCTGGCGGGAGCGTTGCAGATACTTTCGATATCACACATACTCTCTTCTGATTTCGACAGCATATATTTAGGTTACCTTAGCATTTTTTCAACGTGGCTTTCTGCACTTAATCCTCTTTACGTTGTTTTTTCTTCATTGTTGATGTCAGTTTTAATAACTGGTGGATATTTTATGGCAGGCATTGCAGGGGTCTCGCAACTTTTTATATATTATTTTGAAGGAGTTACATTCGTGAGTATAATAGTATTTCAGGCGTTAAAACATAGGTTTAAAAAGGTGATAAAGAATGAGTAATTTACCCTTAAGTATTTTTTTCGCAGATGTAATAACTATAGGTATAGGCTACACCACTATATTTCTCCTAGCAAGTCTCGGGGAAATATACGCGGAAAAATCAGGGGTGCTGAACCTATCTTTAGAAGGAATAATGTCAATGGGAGCATTTTTTGGCTATTCGTTTGCTATACTTTTTAATAACCCATATTTTGGTCTTCTGGGAGGAATACTGGCCGGTTTGCTTCTAGGCATCATATTTGCATATATATCTATTACTTTAGGGGTAAATCAAGTGCTAGCTGGTCTAAGTATTTGGCTTGTTGGAATAGGTATTTCAGATTTTCTTTACACATTAACTTTTGGAAGGTCGATGTTTTTGTTAACTGCGCCAACACTGAAAAATGTTCCGATCCCTTACTTATCAGACCTGCCAGTAATCGGAAAAATGTTCTTTGATCATACGATAATTGACTACACAGCTTACATACTGGTTCCAGTTTTATGGTACTTTTTATATAAAACAAAAACCGGATTAAAAATCATCAGCGTGGGTGAAAATCCACGAGCCGCAGATTCAGTTGGAATTAATGTAAACAAGGTTAGGTATGCAACGGTGCTTTTCGGGTCTATTATGTCAGGCCTGTCAGGAAGCTACATAGCTTTAACAGTAGGTCTATACCAGGTCGGCATTATAGCTGGCAGAGGATGGATCTCTATAGGAATAGCAGCTTTTAGCGGTTTGAACCCTGCATATGGATTGTTGGGTTCACTGTTGTTCGGTTTAATAAGCGCACTCGGTCCATCTTTTATGATAATTGGATACAAGATACCTTATGAATTTCTTGATATTACACCCTTCTTGGCCTTAATAGTAGTAGTAATGCTAATTTCTAAAAGAATGAGAATGCCTTCAGGCCATGGGCAACCTTATAAAAGAGAATGAAAAAAACATATATTGTTTTAATATTGTTAATGATCGTTTTTTTCAGCTTCTTTTATGAATATAATGTAATGAAAAGTTATGATTATAATAAAGAACCTTTTGGGCACATCCTAGTTTACCAAGTTTACAGACAATTTAATTTTAACGGTAGGTCTGTCAATTATTCAGAGTTTCTGCAGTATAATTTCAGTAAGCCTGTAGAAGGAACATTTAAAATAATTGTACAGGAACCAGAACAATATTACATAGTTGTAATTAACTCAAGTAATTATGTGATATTATCGGTTAATTATCCTAATTCATCCACAAACCTTAACGCCAATCAAGGCCAACTTGAAAACATATACATTCCTTTTTTAAAAACCATGAATTTAGGTTCAAAATTAAAAATCTTGTCATACAATTTTACCGTAGCTGGATACGCAAACTTAGACTCACCGGTGTATGGAAAAACAAAAACGATCGTTCTTCAGGCTTTTGAAAAAGGATATATTGGTACTTCATCCTATAACCTAACCGTTACCTATTTCTATTCATTAAACGGAATTTTGCTAAAATCGAGTTATTTATGGAAAAGCGTAGGTGTTAACGGAAATTATTCTAGAAATGTTACATCAGTATTGTTCAGTTATAAATAAAATTATAATCTATAAAGGTTCTAATGTATCTAATATTTTTTTGACTAGATCTGGGGGTGCTTTGGCTACTGGTGGGAATCCTTCTATAGGTTTTGTGGCATCTATTACTATTTTATTGTCCAGAGTGCGTTTTTCTGATTTACCTTTAGCATAGTTTGCCGGATTAAGAAAGTTTCCGATGACCTCAGGTATGATTGATATTTGGTTGACATCAGAAACCCGTGTAAGAACCGCCCACATAACCTCTTCATCGTTATATATGTCTATATCATCGTCGACAACTATCACAGTTCTTATAGCTATCTCACTGGCCAGTGCGGCAAGTGCAGCCTTTTTTGCATCGCCTTCATTTATTTTTTTAATCTGAACGTACAATAAAGGCGCAAAATCATAACCAAATCTAACGTTAACAACGTTAGGAACAAGACTTTTAATCGTGTTGTAAACGGCCGCAAGATGAGGCAAATTAACACCAAGGTTTAAGTGATCTTTATAGGCTGCAGCTATATCAAGGTAAACAGGATCTTTCTTTGTTATAACCTTTTTTACAGTAATGACAGGAACCATCTGGGTTCCAGAATAGTATTTTGGCCATTCACCAAAAGGTCCTTCATGAATCAATTTATTTGGATCTTCTATTACGCCTTCTATTATGATTTCGCTTCTTGTCAAATAAGGTATACCAAGGTCTTCACTCATTGTTATTTCTACTGGCTCCTGCAAAAATCCACCGGCCATCTCAAGTTCACCGCCGATCCCCTTGGGACGGGAAACTGCAGCAAAGTAAACTCCCGGATGGTGTCCTATGTTAATAGTTATAGGAACCGGTTTATTAAGACGTCTGTACTGTTCGATAATAAACTGTGCGTCATGTCCTGGATCGGTTAGTATTCCAAGATGTTTATCGTCAAATATCTGATGTCTGTAAATTCCCATATTTAAAGCACCGCTTTCAGGATCTTTCAGTATAGCAAGACCACTATCTATGAACGCTCCCCCATCTAACTCATTGTGAACTATATGCGGTAGACCGGAAAGATCTTCCGAAACATTTTCGTGTACATCGTCGCTTACATATTTAGGAGCTAGGCTTTGCTGGGAATACTGAAAAAACCTATCCGCTATTTTAGGTGCATCACACCGTTCACAATCCAACGCCTCGCCCATTCTGTAAATAGAAGAAAACAAATTTGTGACAACCTTTTTTCCAGAGACGTTTGTGAAGAAAAGAACCGGATATTTCTTTTTCTTTTCATAAGCATCAACGTACGCAGTTATTTCAAATCTAGGATCTGTTTGTTTTTCTATGTAGACGATCTCATGTTTAACCTTTTCAAGAAATGACCTCAGATCTTTCATGGATTTTATCTATATATGATGAAATTTATACTTTTGTAACAATAACAAGCTCTATTGGTTGAAGCTTCCTAACTTGCTGCTGTGCTTTTACATAAGTTTGTTCTTGGAAATCTTGTTCATGTAAAACTTTAGCCGAATTTTGGCTTTTGATCTTACTCCTAAACAGAGTTTATTTATTTCACAGGTTCTTGAATTCTTTTCTAAGATCATATGCTTAATGTTTTAAAAAGTATTTTTATAAAATGGTCCCATTAATCCCAAGTTAAATAAATATTTGATGATCTTTAGAACATGTTAGTTGATCATAAAAGGGGTTTTGTCCATAAATTATGAAATTTAAGCACAGGATAAGATAATGCCAGCTTTTTTACTTAATCTGTGTTGCCTTTGCTGCAATGAAGAAAGACATGTCTGTTTCGGCTGAGCTCAAAGCGTGAAGCTTTATGTACTGCCTCCTGCTTCCGTCCCCGT
>JAGDXJ010000046.1 GCA_023256355.1 Nitrososphaerales archaeon
CGCCATAAAGCCAGTTTTAGAGCGTTAACGGTCAAAAAAGACGCTTATATAATGGTATCAGGTTTATGGTGCAGGCGAACAACATGCCTTCCTGCGCCAATGATTGATCAAGTTTTGCCAATTATTGGATGGTCTCTGCAAAATGTATCTATAAAATTCTGTAAAAAATCACGTTCTTTATCATTAATCATACCATAACTTAATTCGGCAAACGCTTGAGAACATAATTCTTCTTTAATTTCTGGCTTTAATTTAAGTTCAATAATTAGCCTATTTTTTCCAATTTCTGGCTTGTTCAGAGATGCCAAGATTTCTGCAAAAGTAATTAAAAGGTATGGATTGTGCGGGTCTAAAATTAACCCAGAACCAATTTCTTGTTTTGCAAACTCCAAAAGCCCAATTTTTGAAAGCATATAACCATAAAAATATTTGTACAGAATATTTTTAGGATCTAGCTTAATTGCGTTCTCAAATTTTTCAGCTGCCAAGTCATATTTCTCTAAAAGTATTAATACAAAACCTTCATTAAAATATGCTTCAGCGTCATAAGGATTAAGCGCAATCACTTTTTCCAACTCTGATATAGAATCTTCATACATGCCAATTTCAATCAATGTTAAGCCCTTATAAAAATGGTATTTAGGGTTAAATGGACAAAGTTTTACCGCATCCTCAAAGGCAAGTAAAGCTTCAGAATACTTTTTCAATTCAAAGAAAACAATGCCTTTGCCATAATAGTGTATCCCATTCTTTGGTTCTAGGCTTATCAAATAATCAAATTTTTCCAGCGCTTCATTATATCTTTTTAGACAAAATAACGTAGATGCTTCATTAAAATAATATTCTGCTTCTTTAGGAGCTATTTTGGTCAACTTTTCGAAAACTTGCAAAGCATCTTCATAATTTCCGAGCTTATAAGATACCATACCTTTAATTTTTAAATATATTTCATTTTCAGGATCAAGCTCTGTTGCTTTGGTTAATTCTTCAAATGCTTCTTTATATAAATTAAGATTATAAAATTCGTAAGCTTTTGTATAATGTAAATGGGCTTCTTTTTTGTTTTGATCTACATCTAGCATGTTAAATATATATTTTAAAAACAAACAATTAAATTTATTTTTAGGTCGTAGTTATTAAATTTTGGCGGCATCAAAACTAACATGTATGACTAAA
The DNA here is from genome assembly GCA_023256355.1 of Nitrososphaerales archaeon. Lineage (GTDB taxonomy): Archaea > Thermoproteota > Nitrososphaeria > Conexivisphaerales > UBA164 > CAYFFZ01. The sequence continues at coordinate 1,177 of JAGDXJ010000046.1, forward strand.
GCGTCAATTTTTTGTATAATTTAAGCATACGTAAAGCGTATACAGGCTATGAGTCCCCAAATACAAAGGAGATACCAGGCTACATGCCGAGCTTTTTATCGTATTCTATTCAGCTGGGTCTGTCATCCCTTTATGAAGGGAACGTCTATGCAGATTCTGGAGAAGAATGTCCTGTGTGCGGGAGCACTCATATAAGGAAGGCTGGCTTTATTGAAAAGCAGTTCGCAAAGTTCATAACTGAGGGGTTTTGCTTGTGAAGCAGTTTTTTATCTGTGTACGTAAAGTTAACTGAAGTTTTATACCACTTTTTGTGAAGCCTGTAAAGTTTTCAAATGATCGTTACAATGTTTAAATTTGTCTACAAATCAGCGCGAACGGTAAAACAGCGGGATTTGGATATTGTAATTTACATGATGAACCGATCAATAAGGATAAGTACATATACATGGGATGCTGGGGCTACCTTACTTTGTTGAATGAAACAAATTTCCTTATACCTTTGTGTCAACCGTGGCCAAAGAATTTGGGGTCTTAGAATCCACTGTAAGAAGATGGATTAAGACAGCCTGTTGATCATACACGACAGAAGTGACACAAGTCTTGTGCTACATCTATTTTAAATTACTTAGAGGTTTATATTCTGTTTTGTTTATTTTGTAAAGCTTGGCCTTTTTTAAACGGCTTTCCACTACATCTAAATTTTTAACATCCCCTATAGCATTAAATTCTACATTCATGTTGTAAAACCCAGTTTGTTTAGCTTTACAACTGTATGTTATGGCTCTAAGCTCTCTATTATATTCATTATATTCTCGTACTTCTTCAAAAGCCGTTTCGTCTTTATCGTTTTGAAAGTAGCCAAGCTCAAAAGGCGATAAAAGTATGACTATGTTTTCTTTTAAGATTTTTTCATTAATATCGTATTCTTCTTCTACATAAAATTTTTTCTCTTGGCTTTTCCCCACCTCCCTTTCTTCCGCAAAAAAAGTAATTATTATTTTTCTTCGTAAATTCTCTAAATCTTGCAGCTTATCTCTTAAAATTGGAGCTATAATAACATTATCTAAATTTCCGACGTTCTTAGTAATCTCATTAGCTAAAGCATCTAAATGGTTTTTAAATAACTCAATGGCTTTTACGTTGATTTTAAAATATTCTCTGAAAAGCAGCTTTTCATATGGAACTATGGCGTTGGTCTTCAATAGCTCGGTTAGCGTATTAACTTTTTTTGACACGAGCGCGTCATCGCCATTGTATATTCTCCAAAAGTCTACAACTGATGACCAATAATTTCTTAAAAGATTTTGGAAGGCCCTCTCATCAAACTTCAGTACATTAATTAGATCATGCTTATCTATGGAAGTTAACTTACTTATTTTTGCCTTGATTATTTCATATTCGTGCGGTCCATAAATGCCATCTATCAAACCGCTTATACTTATATACCCATATTGGCAGGGTAAGGATGTACGAGGATATGGATATGAAATGGGCTCATCAATATAGACCTCCTCGCTGGCATTAAGCACGTCATTACTACGTTCATAAGCCAGCGTCCTTAAGATCTTTTCATCAATCTGCAATCGTTATCGCCTTTCACAGAAAATTTTACTTTGTATAATGGTTTTTTTATCATAATCAAACACAATAACCTCTAAAGGACAGTAACCATAATTTATGTAGCTGTCTATCTGAATATCAATGCCAGCATAATAAGGTGGAAAGTAAATATCAGGAAAATATTCACTGCACTTTATCCAATCCGTGCCACGCATAATTTTTGATCCTACTTTAACTTCATACCATACACCATCCTTGTAGCCATCTGGGCGCAGTTTATCCAAATTTTTGATCCCTTTTTCTTCAAAATAATTTTCTTTAATTTCGGTTTCTATGGTCTTTCTGGCTACACCTTTAGCCCTTATTCTTAATGAACCATCGTCAGAAACAGTAAGTTTGAAAGGATTTCCTTTCATTAATATTATTTATGAATTTGACTATTTAAATTTTTAACATGAACATTGGTCAAATAAGGTTTTCAATTGAAAATTATAGGATAATTACTTCTGTTCACGCTCTGACGAGGTCAATCTTCATGATTCTGATTGATGCAGCTAGCGCCTAAATTTTTTAACCCAAAATTCTTATTTGATCAGTGCGGCGTACTTAAAATAAAAGGATATAAGTGGGCTCAAAAATAAAAATTTTGAGATGAGTTATTTTTACGGACATGAATATTTGAAAAGAATTGTCGCCACGATTTTAAGAAATTATGGCTTTGACGTAAATTTTGAATGCTGGGTTGGCACCCCAGGCATAACTCTGCAGCGAGTTGATGTATGTGGGAAATGCACAGAAGGAGGTATATGTGATGATCATACGATAGGTGTTGAGGTAGAGCTTACTAGCAATCTGCAAAAGGATCTTAGGAGCCTCAGTACAGGCAGATATACGATAAAAATAGTATATGCACCCGCTTACTATCCATCTGGGATTCAAACTGTTAGCGGTGAAAATTCTACTACTTACGTTGTTCATACATTAGATGAACTAAACAGCCTGTTATGCGAATTGTTAAGGCCAAAGTCCTGTCCCGGTATTCCGAAGATTACACCCAATGATTCATTGTTAAAATATCTTGAGAGTAATAGGTCAACTGCGCCAACCCCGCTTGAAGCGTTTGAAAGCAAAATTAATTCCTTTGGGCTTGCAAACTACAGAAATGAGGTCCTTAAAACGCTTTTATGGGGCTACTATCAGGGTGAGCTCCCAATCTCAATGGGGCATTATCGCGACTTCTATTCAACCGATATAGTTAGCACTTGGTATATAGATGAAAAAGTGTCTGACATTCTCAAACAGCTTGAATATGCACATATTGAAGCGAGAGGCACTTATAGTAATGGAAGGCTGCATTATGGCGTATTAACTCCTGAGGGAGAGACTTTATGTTCAGTGGTTGAAAGGAATGAACTCGATAAGCACATAAATGGCATTTTAAACACAGTCTCCTCAGACCCTATTACATCTTTTGCGGCCTTTTCTTACTTATGTTTTAGTGGAGGCGGATTTGACTCTCGGGCCAGAATTTCGTTTAACTTTCCTAGTGAACCAATACCTATTATAAAATCTAGCCCAAAAGAATATGGATCCTTACCTGCTGAAATATCTATATATGCAGATACTATGGCGGCATGTCTGCGAATAAGCGAGAATTACGAACACTCTGATGCCGACAAATCAAAGTTTCCAGCTATCCATAAGCTCTACGAGTTTCTGATGAGCAAATTTGCATCTTACGATTATCTCTTTATACATAAAGACGATATAATGGCTGTTTCCCCTGCTGTGTGCAGGAATGTTCTTGAGGAAACCTATAATCAGTTGCCCCAAGTTCTTAAAGAATGCTTGAAAAAGATCAGGACAATTAACAAATTACCAGAATATTCTGAAAAAGATTACATAAACATAGTGACTGGACTTATTACCGAAGGAATTTCAAGCGATCAGTTTGAACGGATCGTCGATGAGTTAGTAAATATTGGAGCTTTGAGTGGATTAAACAAAAAGCCCGGTGAACACGCTTTCGTGATAATAGATCATGAGAAACCCAATAATGTGCTAGAAGCTTATAAGAACAAAGTGTTACATAGCGTTTTATATGGAAACTTACCAAATCAATGTAGAGTAAATCTATAGCTCATTATAAATCATTAAAAGCTTGTGGATTAATAACGGGCAACCTTTAAAAGATCGATCTGATTAACGATGAGTAATTTGATGCTTTAAAATCCAATTAGTCTTAGAAGAGATCTGTACCCGTAAAGCTTTTAACCCGGCCAGGGCGTGTTTATTTTTAGTTTCAATACCTACCTCGCAAAACTTGTTAAATTATTAGTGTTGATAGATACTCACAAGTATAAGCCAAAGCTTTAAAGCATACTGAAGGAGGTGCAGAAAGAATACCGCGTGGACAGTGACCTTTAACCTTAAATTTTAAACCACAAATTTTTGTCATTATCTCTATTTCATCGATTGCCTTTCCAGCAGTAAGCTGATGATCAGGATTCTGCAGCAACATTCCAAACTTTTTTACACCTAAACATTTAACTTTAGATCAAAATTGAAACAACAGCGGCTCGAACCAAAAAGTGTATATTTGCACCATAGCAGTTTTTAAATATTTAAAATGTAACTAAATTTATAGAATTATAAGCATTGTAAAGTATATTAACCATAAATGTAAAAGAAAACATATATGAGCTCAAGGATTTCTTACTTTAAAATTTATGCAATATTCATAGCTCTAGCCTTTATTTTAGCCATTATTTATGTGGTTACTTCTGTCGTACCTATAATTCCCTTAAAATATTCAAAAGTTATAAACGCAGCTGTAGTTGCGGTAGTTTTATATTTAGCTTTAAGGATTTTTTTGCCAATATTCGATAGAGCTTTTAAAATAGAAGATCCAGAGGTAAAAGCTACAACAAAATTTGTAATATCTCTAGTTTGGTATGGAATAATAGGCTTGGCCGTTGCTGCTTCGTTCGGTGTTGATGTCTCATCGATAATACTGGGCTCTGCGTTTGCATCAGTGATCATTGGTCTTGCGGCTCAAACCGTCCTTTCTAATGTTCTTGCGGGTTTGGCATTGCTGGTTTCAAAACCTGTTAAAATAGGGGATCGTGTAACAATAGCTACATGGCAGTTCGGCTCAGTTTTTCCTACATACCCTCCAAAGTTCTTTTCTCAGGACATACTGATTAACGGTTTTACTGGCAGCATCATTGAAATTAAACTTATGTACACATTTATTTCCGATGATGAAGGTGCTACCCTTGCTATTCCAAACAACATAATCCTATCTTCATCCATGTTCAGAACATATAAAGAAAGGATAATAACCACCGTAAGGTTTCCGGTTAAAAACATTGATGTTGAAACCGCAAAAGAAAGGGCGAAGTCTGCTGTTGAAAAATGTCCAATGGTTATCGAATCTAAAATATTTATAGATGAAGTTTATCAGGACAGTTATATACTGAAAATTTCTGCACTGTGTAAAGGTAACAGACAGGATGTTTGTAGAAGCGAAATTCTAGAATATATGCTCAGGGAATTTTCAGATAAAAATCAACTTAAGAGCTAAAAGGATAGCAATCTAGTTTTTTCTTTCATAATAAATGCTTTAAAGTGGTAAGATGTCATTGTTACGGTTTTTAATTTAAAATTCAATAAATTAGCTTATAGTTTTGACGCTTAGAATTTCATTATCGTTGCTTAAGATCAGGTTGCTATAAGCTGTATCAAGAATGCCTTTTTTTAACAAAAGCAGCAAAATAACAGATGCGTACCAAGGACTGCCAGTGGCTCCAGGCGAGTTATAGTTCAATACAAAAAAGGTTCTCCCATTTACATAGAAAAACGGTTCTGAAATAAAGCCCTGTTTATTTATGATGTTATGTCTTATTCCTGAGATTCCTTTTCCAATAGCGTCATCCTTGGTTATCCCAGTAGCAAATTCTGAAACCTTCCTGATCATGCTGGATTTAAAGAGCGATATTTTCCAGTCAGCAAAAACCATTTTCATAAATTCTGAATTCATAAAAAGCTTAGCCTTGATAGAAAATGGTCCTTCACCGGTACCCAAAACATTCTTTAAAATTTTTGAAACCGTTCCTTCATAATCGTAAGGGCCTGGAACAAGGAAAGCGTTCGGTCCAATTTCAGTTCCTCCTGTATGCCTTTTTATGATATGCGGATCAAGAAAAGGGAAATTAGGAAACCTTGGAACAGTATATATGTTCCTTTTAAAAAGCATGCCTTTTACGTCTGAAAGCTTCCAGTAATCTCCTCTAAAGTGAAGCTGTGCATAACCGCTAAGACCGTTCATAACAGCAAAGTTGAAGGTCTCGCCTCCAGCCACAACGACTATAGATGCTCCTGAAAATTTTTTTTCTGTACCGTTTAACAAGCAGCTTACTACGCCTTCACCGCTTATCTTTTTTGTGTCGCATCCATAAAAAATGCTGGCGCCTTTAGCTCTTGCTGTTTCGATCATTTTTTCAGATATCTGTTTAAAATTAACTACAGTGTCGGTCTTGCTAAGAAACGCAAGCTCACCCTTTACGTTAGGCTCTATTTTGCATATGTCTTTTTTATCAAGCACCTGGAACTCAGATTCTTTCATCCCATTTTTTATAGCCCAGTTTTCATAATCTCTGATTTTTTTAATACTGGCAGAATCTGTAGCAACTTCGAGTGTCCCTAACTGGTTCCAGTAAAGCCCGTTATCATTAACAAACTCCTTTAAAAAATCGTAAGATCTTGAAGCAGCAAGCGCAGAAGCTTTCCTGCTTTCTGGATTTAAATAGAAAGGTCTGTGCACAACCCCTGTGTTTCTGTACGTTGAATGTAAACCAGCTTCTTCTTCTTTTTCGAGCACGGCCACTTTTAAACCGTTTTCTGAAGCCAAATACGCTATAGTAGAACCCAATATCCCTGCGCCGACTATTATGACGTCATATTTCATGGGAGTTCTTGTCCCTTGAACCTCCCGGCATACTCAGCTGGAGGATTAACCTCTTCGAGTATAAGCTGACATATCTTTGTGCCAGGGAATATAGCTATTGGGCTCGGTGACAGGTTTGCTATCTCGAGGACTATCTTGCCATCAGAACCGGGAGCTACAAAGCCACTGCTTATGTGAACCAGAAGTCCCAGCCTTGCAAATCTTGACCTTCCTTCTATTCTTCCAGAGATATACGGAGGAAGTTTTACACTTTCTTTGGTTATGCCATGAACGAGTTCTCCTGGAGTTAAAAGCATGTAACCATCGTTAAGCGTAATCAGGTTTGTAAATTCCTTGTAATCGGTTTCTTCTTTAATTTCAACGACCTTCATCGATTTTTTGAATGTCCTGAAAACATTACCAAGCCTAAGGTCTATTGAAGCTGCCCCTACGTTTTTGTCATCAAAAGGATCGATAACTATTTCCTTGTTTTTGATCAGCTCAAGGATCTTTTTTCTTCCAATGATCATTTTACCTTAATCTATAGTAACTTTAACATCATTATAAAGATAGAGGTTAATCAAAATAAAAAATGATAACCAAAGGTTTTAAAATAGTAAAATTATGCGCTAAAAGTTTAAATAATATCGCTTAATTTATTAAAGATATCGAAAAATATTAACGTTTTAAGTAAAAAAATTTATTAACTGTCAATATTTTATCATGGCATGGAAATAGCTAAAAACGTCGAGGAGCTTTCTTGGACAAGAACTCATACATATTCTTTTATAGCTTTTGCAATAGGCCTGCTGCTTGAAGGGTATATCTTTGGAATTGCCCCAGTAGCAACTTCATGGTACACGATCCCAAAATCTATTGAAATCCTGATACTAGCATGGCCTTATCTCTGGCTCATAATAGGTATAGCCGTCTACGGACCGATATCTGATGCAATCGGTAGAAAAAAGACATTCTACTATTCCATGACTATGTACGTTATAGGCGGAATACTCTTGATTTTCAGCACCAACTATGCATTAGTGCTTACCGCTCTTGCAATACTGCTATTTGCTGCAGGTGGGGAGATGAACACCATTATGGTTATGTCACATGAAGTATTTCCCAGAGCACACAGGAGCAAAGCTATGATGATGTTAATGGACTTTGTTGCTCTATCAAGCGTCCTCCTTTCTGCAGTGAGCTTTCTGTCATTTTCGTCCACTCCTCTCTTCAGCAGAGAAATGACAGGCATAATAGTGCTCATAACCGTGGCTGCGCTTTTTATAGCGAGGTACAAGATGCCAGAATCCATAAGGTGGCTTGAAAAGAAGGGAAAGAAAGACGAAGCGCTTCAACAGATCCAGAAATATTTTGGTCAGGAAGCAGCTGTATCTGTAGCTTCTAAGTCGGTTGATATCAAGCAAAAAGATGTGCCCATATGGTTTAAAGAGCTGGTTACTACTCTTGTTGCGTTTGCTAACGCAGCAGGTTACGGTCTGCTCACTTATGCCCTTGCCCCTCTATATTTTCCAAACCTTCTGCCTTACATCTTCCTCATAGCTGGCGTTGCTGGCTTTGCAGGTGGTTTTCTCGGGCTCGCGGGTGACAGGTTAAGCAGAAAATGGCTGCTGTTCATCTCATCTCTGGGCGTTTTTGTCGTTACATTAGTTATATGGGCAACCATTTCTGTATGGACAAAAGTGCTGGCCCTTTTCTGGGGTTTATTAATCATATTGAACGTAATAGTACAGTGGGACTATATGACTGAAGACACTTTAAAAGGAGAGCTCTGGCCAACAGGCCACAGGGGGAAGCTAACAGCTCTAGCCAGGGTGCTTTCAATAGGAGCGTACATACCTTTGCTTTATATAAGCTCTAACTTTACGATAAACCAATTCATTCTAATGAACGTACTAGTCTGGCTTGTAGGTCTTATAGCGGCAACTGCTTGGTTAATCTGGGGTTACGAAACGGGGAAGGGAGTAAGCATAGGAGTAGCTTCAGGCGAAGCTTAAAACAAAATTTTAATTTATTTTTCTGAGCTTTGATATTTTAGAAAAAGATATATCTTTATAGTTTGTGGTGGATTCATGCAGTACAAGTGGACCGTTCTTACAAACACAACGCTTTCAATAATAATGACTTCTATGAATATGTACATAGTTCTTATATCTTTACCTACAATATTCAGGGGGCTCAATATAAATCCCTTCGCGCCCGGCGAATTTGTTTACCTGCTTTGGGTCCTTATGGGTTACAGCGTTGTACTTGCTTCTATCCTTGTAACTCTAGGAAGGATATCTGACATGTATGGCAGGGCTAGAATGTACACTTGGGGGTTTATAGTTTTTACAGCGGCTTCGATAGCGCTTTCGCTAATACCAAGCGGTACAGGTAACTCTGGCCTTTTATGGCTTATAATATTAAGGCTTGTTCAGGCTGTAGGTGGGGGCATACTGATGGTAAACGGCATACCTCTATTAACAGAAGCTTTTCCGCCGAACGAGAGAGGAAAAGCCTTGGGAATAAATCAGGTTTCATTTATAATAGGCTCGTTCCTTGGACTAATTCTTGGTGGGCTACTTTCAGGTTATGACTGGCACCTTATATTTGTAGTCAATGTGCCTTTTGCTCTTGCTGGAATGATATGGTCTATATTCAAACTTAAAAGGGAAAAAGGCACATCAACGGTTCCGCTTGATGTACCCGGTAATACTTCCCTAGCCGTAGGGCTTATAGCCATCTCGCTTGGGCTGACTTATGCCCTGATGCCTTACGGCAATTCACAACTTGGATGGGAAAGCCCATGGGTGATATCATCGTTTGCAGTCGGCATAATATCGCTAGTGGCTTTTGCTTTGATAGAAAGAAGGCAGGTAAACCCTCTGTTTGACCTTAAGCTTTTTAAAATAAAACCATTTACTTATGGTACGCTGTCCCTTTTCATGAACGCGATGGCAAGGGGAGCAATCATGTTCCTGATAGCTATATGGTTACAAGGAATATACCTTCCGCTTCATGGCATAAGCTACACTCAGACCCCGTTTTGGGCTGGAGTTTATATGCTACCCATGATGATAGGGACCGTTATACTCGGGCCAATAGGAGGAGTTCTTACTGACAGGTACGGCGCAAGACCTTTTGAAGTTGCAGGCATGATTATAATAGCTTTATCCCTTTACCTTTTGACACTTCTACCTTATAATTTTAGCTTGGTGCCGTTTGAATTAATATTATTCATAAACGGTCTTGGCAACGGTCTATTTTCTGCACCAAACACGACTTCTATAATGAATGCGTTGCATCCTAAGGACAGAGCTGTTGGAAACGGCATGAGACAAACAATAAACAACATAGGATCTACGATAAGCATGGCCCTTTTCTTTACTATAGCCATCACGATCTTTACAGAATACGTTCCGTCACAGATAGCCATGGTTTCTGCGCAGTATGGCCTGCCTCCCCAGATAACAGCTTTTCTATCATCTTTGCCAGCAACAGGGCTTTTATTTGCTGCTTTTCTTGGCATAAACCCATCTTCGGCAATTCCAGGTAACGTCCAGAACGTGTTGCCTCAGAGCGTCTTAAAGATGCTGGATTCAAACACGTTTCTCCCAAGCGTGCTTGGAAGTCCATTTATGACAGGATTAAGGTATTCCCTCTATATATCGGTTATATTGGTGATAGTTGGTGCAGTCTTTTCAGCAATGAAGGGTAAAAAGTACATATACGAAGAAGTCATAAAAAGCTGACAGAAGTTTAAAACATCTTTTTACGGGCTAAATTAGGTAAGGTTGCGGATATTTGGCGATAAAAGTAAAAACAAACTAAATAGATGTTCACATAAAAAAGAGCATTATAATAAAAGCTCATTGTTGATCGATCTCCATATCTTAACTGAAGGTTTAAAATGTAAAGATAGTTGGTTAAAGCGAAGGTCAACAACCCATAATTTAAACGCGCTAAAAAGATAAATATATATCAGTATATATTTTATTACCAAAATATATAAAAAATCCTTTGCTAAAAATTTTACATGGTTTCGCCTGAAAAAGTGAGGCCGGTGCACTGGCTGATCAGTACCCTATCAGCTATGGGTGTTTTTCTTGATGGTTATGACCTTAACGTTATAGCTTTCAGCATACTTATCATATCCACAGTTTATAAAATAAACGTCTCAAGTCCTCTTTACCCGCTTTTGCTATCGAGCGGACTGATAGGAATGGCTATAGGAGGTGTTATTTTCGGCTCTATTGCTGACAGAATAGGAAGAAAATCAATGTTTGTTATAGACATAATAATGTTCGTGATTTTTACAGTTCTTTCAGCACTCGCTGTTAATGTGTTAGAAATCATAATATTCAGAATTTTGATGGGCATAGGTATTGGCGCTGATTATCCGGTTAGCTCATCACTGATAGCAGAAATGTCTCCAACTTCTAACAGGGGAATGCTTCTGATGTACGGCATAATGTTTTACTGGCTAGGCGTTCTTGTTTCTGGCGCTGTAAATTACCTCGTGCTGCCTTTTGGCGCAGAAATAGCGTGGAGACTAGCTCTTGGTGTTGGCGCTGTCCTTGCTGTGCCGGTGATAGTTGCAAGATGGCTAATGCCAGAATCGTTCAGATGGCTTAAAGCATCTGGTAAAGATAAAGAAGCTGAAAAAGTCGCAAAAAAGGTCATGGGCGAAGGCTATTCTGTTCAATCGCAAAAAGATATAAAGGTATCAGAACTGTTTAAAAACTATAAGAAACCGCTTGCGTTTGTTCTGATTACATGGTTTGCATTTGCCCTTGGCTCTTATGGCTTTGGATTTTTTACTCCTACTCTCTATCACGAGCTGGGCATAAAGAGCCTGCAGACGATCGCACTTTTCGGAACATTGACTGCCCCATTCCCGATAATATCATACCTTGGCTTGATGAAGATAATCGATAAGGTTGGCAGAAAGATCCCAGCAATTATAGGGTTCATCGCCATGATAGTCGTTTTGGCTGTTCTTGTTCCGCTTGTCAGAATAAGCCCGTTTTTCCTTTTACCCCTATTTATAGTCTTTGCATCTCTAGAGCAGTGGCCTGGAGGTTTGTTATCCTTTTCCTATTCTGTAGAGCTCTTTCCTACAAAGGTTAGGGGTCTTGCGCAGGGTCTAGCAACCTCAGTAAGCAGGGTAGGCGCGATAACTGGCATATTCGTATTCGATTTCATAAAGTCATACGGGCTAATTTATGGGATGGCTTTTTTCATAACTATTCTTGTTGTAGCAACAGCAGTTACAGCAGTAATGGCACCAGAGACAAAAGGATTAAAGCTTGAAGAGATAGAGGAAAGGATAAAATAAGAAAAAATAATTAGTTAATATTGATTGACAGGTTAAAGGTATATGTTCTTGATGATAATGAGGGATCGCCAGGCTTTATAAATGAGTGGGGGCTCAGCCTTTTTATAGATGCTGGAAACCTGAAGTTTCTTTTTGATTCAGACAGTTCCCCCCGCGTAATAGAGCACAATTCAAAAGAGCTCGGGGTCGATTTAGGATCTATAAACTTCTTTTTCCTTTCGCACGAGCATCTGGATCATCTAGGAGGCGCTCAAGCTCTACCAGAGGGAAAGCTTGCTTATGTTCCTGAAGGGACTGTGAGCTCTTATTTGAGAAAATTTAAGGTTGTTGGAGTAAGCACGACAAAAGAAATAGAAGAAAATATATGGTCAACAGGGCCTTTGGGCAGAGATATAAAGGAACAATCGATGGTGGTACAGGGCTCTTTTGGAAACCTTCTGTTCGTAGGCTGTTCGCATCCTGGTATTGATCTCATAATGGAGCATGCATACAGCAGGTTTGGAAAGATAAGGTATCTTATTGGTGGTTTTCACAAACCGAGTTTGGGCTCCCTTGTTAAAGCACTAAAAATGGCAGAGTTCTCGTCTCCGATTCACTGTTCTGGCGAAATGACAAAATCTTATGCTAGAGCATCATTGGGCGATCGTTATCTGCCTCTTAGGACAGGCAGCATAGTTTCTGTCGAAAAAGATTTTATAACTGTCGAAAGGTTCTGAACGACACATTTGGATTATCAAAAAGTTAAGATTAATAGAAAGACTATACAATATTTCTGATGTGAAGACAGTAATACTAGCAGGAGGTAAGGGGACCAGGTTATGGCCTCTTAGCAGGGAAGATTACCCTAAGCAGTTTCTTAAAGTTCTCGATGGTAAAAGCCTGATCCAGAGGTCTGTCGACCTTTATTCAAAGCTTTCGGACGTTTACGTGATAACATCAAAACAGCTGTATCCTTTCTTTTCTTATGAGGTTACAGGGCTTAAACAGGAAAACGTGCTTCAGGAGCCGGCTCCAAGAGGTACAGCTCCAGCTATAGCTTACGCTTTGAGCGTTCTAGATGAAGATGACTACCTGTTTGTGCCATCAGATCATATGCTCGATGAAAGCTTTATAGATATAGTTAAAAAGGCAAAACCTGAAGTTGGCGAAATAGTGCTTTTCGGTCACAGACCGGAGGGTCCAGCAACCGGATATGGATATATAAAGGTTGGAGAAAAAATAGATTCGGTAAAGTCAAAGGTTTCTGGCTTTTTTGAAAAACCAAATGCAGAAGAAGCTGAAAGGTTCTACAGAAGTGGAGAGTTTCTCTGGAACATGGGGATGTTTTTGATTAAGAAAGAAACAGCAGAAAGAGCTTACAGAAAACATTTACCAGATGTGTACGAGGTTGTTTTTGATAAAAGATCCAAAAGTTATGAAGACTTACATGAGGTTTCATTCGACAAAGGTATAGTCGAGAAGTACGAAAAAGTTTCTGTAGTGGAATTTGATGGCTTCTGGAAGGACTTGGGGTCGTGGGAAAGCTTCTATGAAGTCATGAAAAAAGACGCTAACGGGAACGCGCTTTACGGGGATGTTTATTTTATAGAATCACAGGGTTCTCTGGGTATTTCTGATGGAAGGCTAACCGTTGTTTATGGTGTTAAGGATCTCGCAGTAATATCCACAAGGGATGTGACGTTGGTCATACCAAGGTCGCTTTCAGAAAAGACAAAGGACATAGTTAAAGCACTCAATGGCAGAAAAGAGGCAAAAAGATCTCCAATAATGTACAGGTCCTGGGGATATTATATAATACTTGAAGAAGGATCAAGGTATAAGGTCAAAAAGCTGTATGTTGCACCGGGAAAAGCACTGAGCTACCAGATGCATTTTCACCGGGCTGAACACTGGGTGGTTGTAAGGGGTACAGCAAAGATAACTTATGATGGAAAAGAAATCATAGTACCTGAAAACGAGAGCTTCTTTGTTCCTATGGGTAAGAAACACAGGATAGAGAACCCGGGTAAGATTCCTCTTGAGATAATAGAGGTTCAGACAGGAGAATACCTTGAAGAAGACGACATCATAAGGCTCTAAAAAGTCAGGATCATTTATAAATGAGAGGGTTATTTCCGGTTTATTGAATTGAAAAGCAAGAAGTACTTCATCTACCTTTTGCTGCTTTTTATATTGACCTTTTTCTGGAGAGCCACAACAAACGCTTATTCAACCATGCTTCCACTCATAGCAAGGTACGAGTTTGGTTTCCAACCTTCCCTGATAATGTACCTCGGGGGAATAGGAGGAATAGGCTCTCTGATTTCTTCTTTTTTTATAAACCCAAGGATAAAAAAAGTAAGGCCTTACTTTATTTTTTCTATAGCGCTCCTGTTTCTGGTCGTGTCCCTAGTGCCTTTCTACTCTGGATCTAACGTATGGCTGTTTATTTTTATCGAAGGCTTTGCAACTGGTGCAACAAGCCCTCTTATAATTTCATCAGCCGGCACTGTTGAAGATCCAAAGGAAAGGGAAAGGGCAATTGCTTTTTACAGCCTAGCTTTATCAACAAGCCTTGCAGTTGCCCCGTTTATATCATCTGGTTTTCTGGTTATTACAGGAGAAAGTCTTAGGATTTCACTAACGATGTTTGCAGCCCTTGTCTTTATAAGCTTAATCTCTGCTTTCTATATGAGGTTAAGTGGTAGAAATGAAGCAAACTTAAAAAGGTCGGGTATAATAAACAGGCCGCATTTCTGGAAGGCTGTGGCCGCTAACACAATTTACAGTTTTCCTTTTGTTGCCATGACATACTACGGAGCTATCCTTGCTAGAGAAGCTTTTGGGGTAAGCTATTCTATATCGGTAGTTATGTATTCAGCATTTTTCATAACGTCCTTTATAACCAGGTTTTACCTTACCCTCAGGCCGGTGCGCTCCATAGATCGATCTGTCACGCTAGGAAGTATTCTTACAATAGCGGGGCTGATTATGGTAGGCACTCATATAAACCTAGTACTATTTCTCCTGGGTTATGCTGTGCTCGGCTTTCCTCACGGGCTTTTCTGGCCTCTTGCGCTCATAATACTCAGGAGATCTTACAAGGATGAAGAAATATACGCAGCAAACTCCTATTATATATCTATTAATAATATAATATGGTTGCTGACTCCTTTTATATCAGGTTTAATATCATCATTTGTGGGAATATCTCATACTTTCATAGTTGTTATAGTGCCAACTGTGCTTATATACTCGATCTACGTTTACCTTACTTTTTACAGCCGATCAAAACTTAAACTTTAATAATAAAAGTTTTTTAAATAAGCATATATCGTTATCATCGTCTCAAGTTAAGTGGAAACGGTTAATCAAGGAAAGGTGCACAAAATTTTTGTCTTTAAATGGTTGTGATTTTTAAAGCTATGTTAATAAGTTTTACAAAGAATAAATTTTTTTTAACTTAAGGACTTAAAGCTAAAACTGATAAATTTTTCTTATGAGCGCTTTGCTTGTTGCACTCCTTATATTCATGGTAGGGGTATTTATATTCGCGGCCGTTTTGATAAAAAACGGTTAATTTTCTCGCGTTCCTAACGCTTATTCTCTTTTTTGAAATTTATACATTTACAGTAAACGCGTTCACCTAAAAAGATGCAAATTTTTAACTTGAGTTATTGTTTTTGATTTTTTAAAATTACAATAAAAAAGCTGCAAATAAATATACCCTTTTTGATGTGTTAGTATGGAAAAAGAAGAAAACATCGCATTTATCTGGTTAGTAACATTTTGGGCTCTAAACTACCCTCTAGTTAAGATAGCACTAGCATATATAGACCCATATTTTCTTACATTTCTGAGGCTTTTTTTAACCGTTGTTTTTCTTTTTGCGGTAACGCCTAAAAGCTTTAAGCCAATCAAAGGTCTCAAACCAAATTTTTTTCTTTTCCTATTCAGTTTCCTTGGGATATACTGCGGATGGACTTTATGGTACTTGGGAGAAAATTACATATCTTCATCTCTTTCTGTAATTCTTATGTATACATATCCGATAATAGCAGTAGTTCTTTCAGCTCTGATCCTCAAGGAGAAGGTTACTAAAACTAAGATTCTAGGCACAGTTGTTGGTTTTATGGGAATATTTGTAATATTTTTCAAAGAGGTGCGTTTTGATAACGTGTTTGCCATGTTATTCGTTATAGGGTCTGCTTTTTCATGGGCCCTCAGCATAATGGTATATAAAAAATACCTTTTATCATACGATTACAGAAGGGTTAACGCGTATCAAATGCTCTATTCGCTTCCACTTTCTATATTGTTTTTTCCGTTTTTTAACATACGCTCTTTGCTTTACCCATTTTTCTGGGAAATAATGTTAATGATAGCAGTACCGGGAACAGCATTGACTTTTTTAGCGTATGTTTATCTCTATTCAAAATATGAGGTCAGTACAATAACTCCTTACCTTTTTATTGTTCCTGCTCTTTCTGTTCTTTTTAGCTTTATAATTTTCAGGGAATATCTTAGCTTTAATGAGATCATAGGATTTTTGCTTGTATCGTTTGGAATATATTTATCATCAAAATGAAGTTTTAAGAACTTTAACTTAACGGGGGTTGAGGGGGCAGAAGTCCATTTCTGTGAGGTAGTGGATAGTTTACTTGCAGAGCGCGACGAATGAGCATGACAGAATAAAATCTGTTTTTATAAAGCTTTGTTTGTGTAATGCAGATAATATGGTCGAGGATGATCGCGCTAATGTGATGGAATACCTGCAAAGCATTCATCATGTAAAAGCAAGCACGGCGATAAATCGGGAAGCTCAAAAGCTGGGAAATTAGCTGAGGAAAGCTTATAGATAACTATCATAAATCTTTAATGATGGATTTAGTAACAGAACTTCTAACTGTTTTTATAGTCATAATAGTTTTAGCAATAATACTTAGCGGAATAAAGATACTTAACGAATGGGAAAGGGCTCCTATTTTAACATTGGGAAGGTATACTGGAATGAAGGGGCCTGGAATCATATACGTAACTCCTTTTATCAGCAGAATGCCGCTAAGGATAAGCACAAGGCTTCAGGTTTATTCGTTTGTAATAGAGCAGACCCTAACCAAGGATAACGTTCCTGTTGATGTTGACGCAGTAATGTATTTTATGGCTGTAGACCCCGAAAAATGCGTTCTGAAAGCTGAAAATTATATAGGTGCTACGCAGTACGCCGCTCAGACAACGCTCAGAGAGGTTATAGGACAGACTCTTTTTGATGAGCTTCTTACTGAGAGAGAAAAGGTTGGTGAAATAGCCAGAAACATAATAGATGAAAAGACCGAAGCATGGGGTGTAAAGGTTACTTCAGTTGAAATAAAGGATATAAAAATACCTCAGGCGCTTCAGGATGCAATGTCAAGGCAGGCACAGGCTGAAAGGGAAAGGAGAGCAAGGGTCACTCTTGCACTTGCGGAAGTCCAGGCAGCCGAAAAAATGGTAGAAGCAGCAAACCTTTACACTAATAACGATAAAGCCTTTCAGCTTAGGTGGATGAACATGCTTTACGAGCTCGGACTTCAGGGTAAAGGACCGCTCATAATAATTCCGGCAAACATACCTTCTGCGGGTGTGTCAACGCTCGGGCTTGTTGGAATAAACGAACTTGTTCAAAAAGAAGATAAAGAGAAAAAGGAAGAAAAATAAATGATTAAGCCATTATTGGCTTTGATTTTTTTGATTCTTGCTTTTTTAGCTGTGCCCGTTCATACACAGCGGAGCTCTGTAGTTGTAGTGATAAACTTTCACTACACGGTTGACATGGGGGCCTCTAGCCTCTTTAGTAATGCAATAAGCTATGCTGTGCAGAACAGGGCAAAGGCTATTCTAATAATAATGAACTCACCTGGAGGATACCTGTCTGACATGCTAAAAATAATATCTTACATAAGGGAAGCAAACCAATCAGGGATACCTGTTTACACTTATGTGCTGCCAGACGGGCTTGCTGCATCTGCCGCTTCATACATAGCTATGGCAACCAACAAAATAATAATGGGACCCGGGTCAGAAATAGGTCCATCAACACCTATAGTGGTTGGAGGTACAGAGCTAGAGCAGAACCATACGGAGAGCGCCATGCTTTCTCTTATGCAGAGCGAGGCCCAAGAATGGGGCAGAAATGTTACTGCCGCTTCAGAAATGGTTCTTTACGACAAAGCTTTTCCAGCTTTTCATGCCTACAGGATAGGATTAGTAAGCGGTATAGCTTCAAACCTAACGCATGCTGAAGAAGAGCTGGGAATAAACGGTTTGCCCGAGGTTTACTTTTCTGAAAGCTACTACGATCAGTTCCTGAGCGTATTAAGTAGCTCTACTGTTGATGGCCTCCTTATACTGTTAGGTATGGTGCTCATAGCGCTTGACTTTCTACACCCGACTTTTATAATGAGCGTGCTAGGCGGCATAGCTCTCCTGATGGGGCTTGTTGGTGCTGAGCTGATAGGCGCTTCAGTCCTTGGGCTAACGCTTCTTGCGCTCTCGGCTGTCCTTCTTGTTGTGGAGCTAAAGACCGGGCATGGAATTTCACTTATAGCTTCAGTGCTAGTTGGTCTTGCAGGCATATACCTGTTAGGAGAAGGAATAAGTGTATCTCCTCAGCCATCATATACTCAGTATTATGTAGTTGCAATAACCCTCATAGTTTTTGCAACATTTGCAACAATTTACGTAAGGAGCTTATGGAAGTACAGAAGGAAGTCACCTTTTACAGGTAAAGAATCGTTCATAGGAAAATTTGGAGTTGCGGTTAAGGATCTGAACCCATGTGGAGAAGTAAGGGTTGAGGGATTCATATGGAAAGCATGTACCAGAGGAGAAAGGGTAAAGAAAGGGGAAGAGGTCAAAGTGATAGGCTATGAAAGGCTTACATTAATCGTAGAAAAGAAATCAGAAGGCTGACCTATCTTTCAGCTTGTTTAGAATTATGCTGCTATGTTTATTTAAGGGATGTTAGGGGTTTAGGGGAAGCTGTAAATCTCAGCAGCTTCAGCGATGAGATACATGGGCTTCCCCATAAGGATGACAGACTTTATATATATTCTTTTTACCATAACATATTTTGGTAGGGATGGGCATGCCCGAAGTTACGCCTGTGGAGACACCGACGGCGGGGCACCCGGCTGGTGCTGGCCGTGTGTCGTTGAATCAGGAAATAAGTTCCCATGCTGCTGACGAACCCGAACGGGGGATAGCGGCATGAGATGCTCACGCGCTTTAGCGTGAGAGGACGTCACTCAAGAAGCTCTAAAAGCAATGTCTTGGGCAGGTTAACCCTAAGTAATGAATAAATAGAAAAGCTCCTTTAGTCTAATAATGCTAAAAGTTTTGCCTGTTGCATCATCAATAGCAAGAGAAACAGACATAAAGCATGTAGTTAAAAATTTCAGAGACCTTTATCCTGAGCTGAAGCTTGAAGAAGCTGTGAATGATGAAAATAAAGCAGAAGTAGAATCTGCTGGTTCTGAAGTTATGGCATTGATTATAACAGGAGGAACAGAGCGTATAATCGGTGCATGTAAAAAATCTGCAAGATCATTTGTTGCTATATATCACGATTCGCTTAACAGCATGCCTGCAGCGCTCGAAGCTTCTGCGGAATTTGGGTTCAAAGCCTTTCACATCAAGGATCAAGAGGAAATAAAGAGCTACGCAAAAGCTGTTGAAATTGCTGAAGAAATGAGGTCTGAAAGGCTTCTTCTCTTTGGAGACCCTAGTCCATGGCTCGTTTACAGTGGGTATGGCCAGAACCCAGAAAGTATGATAGAAAAGGTTGAAGAGCAGGAAATCGAAGAGCTGATAGAGCTTGCAATGATAGCTAAAGTAAAAGACGAAGAAATTTCAGAAATTCGCTCAAGGGCTGAAAGTATAGGTCCTTCCTTTGAAGATTTCAGGACTTCTCTTAAGATCGAGAAAGCCATAAGGAAGATGCTTGAGCAGAGGGGGACCAAGTTCTTTTCAATAAAGTGCTTTGACCTGCTTGAACCATTAAAGGGTACAGCTTGTTTGGCCCTTTCAAGGCTTAACGATGAAGGGTATGTGGCTGCGTGCGAAGGAGACATAGCGGCTTCAGTTACCATGCTTCTTCTCAGCAAGGCTTCAGGCTTGCCTTCTTTCATGGGAAACGTTGAAAGCGTTAATGACAGATCTATTTTTCTTGCGCATTGCACTTCTCCAACAAAGATGCTTTCAGGTTTCAAGTACATGACTCATTTTGAATCAGGTATGGGCGTTGGCATAGCCGGAAAGATAAAAGAAGGCGAAACTGTAACGGTTGCAAGGGTCGACACAAAAAAGAAAATCATCAGGGCAGGAATCGGGAAAGTTCTCAGCGAGCCTTTCAGAGAAGACGTCTGCAGGACGCAGGTAAGGGTTGAGCTTGAGAACCCCTCTCTGGTTGTTGAAAGGCCGATCGGAAACCATTACGCTTTAACTCTTGGGGATCACTTGAGGCTCTTGGAATTTATTGCATATGTTGAAGGGTATGAATTTGAAAGAATTTAGCGCAGTAGATTTTTATAAAGGCGTTTAAAAATAAAGATGATGGAAGAAGACAAGGCATTGAACGTATGCCAGTACTGCGGAAAGCCAACTTATTTACCTTTCAGATGTCCTTACTGCGGTGGGATATTCTGTGAAGAGCACCGGCTTCCTGAAGCCCACAACTGTCCCAGCTTGAGGGAAAAAAGGTATGTGCCTCATTATTCTGAAGTGCACGTTGATTACAGCACAAGACAAAAGAACGAAAAAGAGTTTGAATACGTAGTTTACGCTGTTCTGTTGGTTGCCATAGTTGAGTTTACGTTCTGGGTTTTAAAGGCTTTAGTTTGAGCGACATGTTTATTTTCGAGTTAGTAATATCATTACAATGGAGAAGAGGCTAATAAGCTGGAGGGACCTTGGTCTATTAACTAAAGCTCTAGTTGATAAAGTGAAAAAAGGAGAAAGGCCAGACGTCGTTGTGGGAATCGCGAGAGGCGGTCTGATCCCGGCAATGGTAATTGCTGACAGGCTAAGGGTTCCTCTGGACATCATAAACATAAAGTCCTACAAGGCTTTGGGAATTAAGGGGGCTCTCAAAGTTTACGACGTCATGTACAAGGATATAAACGATAAAAAGGTACTCGTAGTGGATGATGTTGCCGACACTGGCGAAACATTCCTTTTTGTATCTGAGCACATGATGAAGAAAGGTGCAAGGGCTGTGATGCTGGCAAGCATATTCTTAAAACCGTGGAGCAGGGTAAGGCCAAACTATTACGTTGAGGAAACAGACGAGTGGATAGTCTTTCCCTGGGAGCTCGGGGAGTTTGAAATGCTGGACAAAGAAGAGCTGCTCTTCTGAGCTATTTCAAAGAGTTCAATGTTCTCTTTACAACTAAGGCCATGATCTTCCTCATCCTTCTGGAAAGAGCTACGCTTACTCCTGAGTAAACCAGAACAACAAATATGAAGAGAACAACAAGCCTGAAAAACCCAACATAAGCTGAAATGGTCGGAGGAAAGGCTAGCTCTAAAGGTTTCCTGAAAACGAACAGGACGAACGAGGATGCAACCAGAGGGGCTATGTAATCTATGGAGAAATCCTTGACCTTTATGTAGCTCTTTATCTCGGGGAAAGTTTTGATCCTTACAGCTAAAGCGAGGAGTATTGCTATCAAATTTGCGACAAGCACACCTTCAATTACGTAAAGGCTTAAAGAAAACGCCTTCAGCAGGAATATTGCTGGGACTATGAGCGCAACGTAGCTTACCGTGCTGACCAATTCGGCAATATGGGCATAAAAGACAAGACTCTTCCAGTACGTTTTGAGCTCTATCTCCTTTTCAAAATCGACTCTTTCAACACCCTGCATAACGTTTGATACGTACTGTGAGATGGTGTTCACTATACTGGTTAGAGCCCAGAGCACGATCGGGGCATAAAGCAAGTCTATGAGATAAAGGTCGGTTGGCCTCAAAAAAGCTATTATCTCTGGCTCAAAGAATATTATAAAGAGGGTTACAGCTGTAACTGTAAAAAGCACGAAAAGAAAGTCCATGTATATTCTCTTCAACCTTTCCTTTTGCTCTAGGAGCTCGCCGTATGTTATGCTGTAAAGCATACCCCTGAAGGAATAAGCCGAGCCAGCAACTCCCAAAACCTGCCACAGGGAGTTATCAAATATTCCGCCGATGCTCGCTATGACAAAGCTGTCAATCGACTTTATGTTGCTCGAAGCATACCCAAGGAGAGAAACCCAGGATCCGGATATGAATTCCTTCGCAGTCTTAATGAAGCTTCCTTCAGCCTTCACATAGTTCATAGAGCTTGAAAGGGCATAGAGCATCCCGGAAAGGTTTATGATAAAAGAAGCTACCATGACTGATTGAAGCGACCAACCTGAGCGCATTATATAAAACACTGAAGCAAGCTTAACGCTCGAAGTTACAAATGCCGTGTAAACAAGCCTTTTCCTGTTAAAAACGGTCAGTCCTCCGGTAAATGCTGAGCTGAAAGAGCCGGTTATTATGCTCAAAACCGTCAGGATAAGAAGGGTTTCAAAGAACTCAGAAGGTATCCTGAACCTGATTAGGAAGATGAAGATCGCAGATATCAGCACGCCAAGAAGCCCGAATATAAAAGAAATCCAGAGAAGAGGCACCTGGATTGACCTGTACTTTGCGGAGAGCCTTGGCGACATGAAGCTGACTATTCCAACCGGAAGAGATCCAAAGATTATTGAAGCAGAATACACGTTCAGTATGCCGAGGTACTCCAGCGGGAGCTTCCTGGTCACTGCTATTGCAAACACAAAGCTCGCAGCTATCGAAAGCAAGCTGCTGAATATAGCAAGCATCCTTGTCCTTATTCTGCTCAAATACAAAATGGTTGGTAGGTTAAAATTTAACTGTTATGGGATGCATTAACCCCTTTTTACTGCGTTCGCCAGCTTTTTCCTGTCGGCAAAAAGCTTCACGGCGGCAACCAGGTATATTATCCAGTCAGGGGTTACAAGGCCCTTGAAGGCAAGCCCGTACAGGTAAAGGAAGAGCGTGCCGGCAAACCCGAAGATTATCGAGACCGAAGCAACGATCACGTCGGCCAGAGACCTCGTCCCCCTGTAAAGCCTGTAACCTGAGTATATCGATGTTATTCCGAACACAACGTAGATTATGGCCATGGCTGGGAAGACCCTGAGCAGCGCGTTGAACAGAAAAGTTACGATGAGCATTATTCCCGATGTAAGAAGAAGCAGTCCAGAGCCTTCAAACCTTTCCCTCTCTTCCTGAACCAGCCTGTAACCGCAGTTCAGGCAGTACTTTGCCTCCGGGGGGTTTTCAAAACCGCACTTTGGACACTTTGTCATCAACGGAGTTTTCCCATTATCATATATAATCTTTTATCTGATCTCCTCGCCCTGAATGACAAAGGTCCTATTGAGCGGTTCATTGATTTGCGGTTTACGCCTTCACTCTCATCGCTTCATAGCTGGTAGCTTTAGCCACCGCTCCGTTCGTCCGGTGGTAGACCAGTGGCTGAGACTTCAGCCAGTTACCCCTATCACCAAGAGATGCCGTCCGTTTTTGGTTCCCAGAAACTCAGGGATGTGTGGAGCGCTTTCAGGGACTCTCCGTACGGGACACGTTTTTGCTCTGCAACGCTTTAGGACGTTCAGAATTTAAAAAACTTTACCCGCCCCTGGAAGGGACTTATCTTTGTTTTGTCATGAGTGTCAGCAGTTGCCAAACGCTCAGACATCTTTCTGCGCACGGTCGATGAGGAACATGCCTTCAGTTTAAACCCTTTTTATGATCGCGCTGTACTTTCTGGCCAAAATTTCAGATACATTCATAAAAATTTAAATAGAAATAATATCTAATAATTAAAAAGTAATCAGTGATGACATTTTCTTATATCATCAGGGTTTGTTTAGGAGCAAAGGCTAAAATTTTTGATCGCGCCGATAAAAAAGCCGTGGTTTTTACGTTATCTCTTTTGTTTATCTTTTCTTCGTTTGTAATGCCCTCTGCAAGCTTTCTGAAGTTTCCCGGCCACGTCAACTCTTCAGCGGTTCACAGCGCCGCGGCAACTTCAGGCGCAGACCTTCAACCGTCGCTGATTTACAGGATAAACCGCGTTTACTATTATAGCGAGTTCGATTCTATGGTCAGGAAAGTGATACCTTCGGTAAACGGTTTTTATGTCATAGGCAATGACATAATCCTGTTCAAGTCCCCGAACCTTCAGGAGCCCCTGAAAACAACACCCGGCTGGGGTTATTTCTATTCTGATGCCTTTGTTGACAGGTTTGGGATCTTCGCCAACGGCTCGATCTACATTCTCGGAAACGGCATGTACTACAAGGGGGGAGGAGGGCTTTTTATCTGGAAAATATCTGTAAACGGCAACGTTCTGACCGACATAAGCAGCATACTGCCCCCTTCTTGGACAGTCCCCGGAAACAACATGTTCTGGCTTACAGGAGCCTACGGAAACGGAACCCTAGCTCTTGCTGAGGACAATTTCAACCAGACCGAGTGCAACATAATCTTGATAAGGAACAACGCGATGGTCGCAACGATAAAGGATCCTTTAGGCTACACGGGCTCAAACCAGCAGCCTTCAATGGCTTTTGCAGACGGCCAGTTCCTTTTTCTGGTTCAAGACAACGGGAAAACCCTTGCGGCCCTTATATCTCAAGACGGGTCCGTGACTGACGTTTCTAGCCATTTCAATCAGATACAGATGATAAACCCGGACTCGGATCTTTTAGGAATAGGGAAAGTTTTCGTAATAGCGGCTGGGTCAACCTATATCTTTGACCCGTCAACCGGAGACCTTATAAGCGTTAATAATCCGGCACAGGTCGGGATAACAAGCTACTTTAACTCGACGAGCGTCCTCCTTGGGGGTGTAGAATCCCAGAACTTTACGGTCGAGCTGATGAACCTGAACGATCGCAGCATAACAAAAGTCTTTGCCGTATCAAACGTGCCTCTCCTTTCTTCTTTCCCAAGCCTCGGGGCTGTGGACATGGGTTTCTATAACGGAACGCTCCTGGTTGCCGGACCTTTTCTGAGCCGTTATGGACCCATAAACACGGTAAACCTTGATGACGTAAAGACAGCAAACGTGACGTTCGTGGTAAGCCCGAAGAACGCATGGCTGACCGTAGATCAGTGTCTTTGCGGCAGCGATATGTATCAGATAGCTCTGCCGCTGAGCAACGGCACGTTCCGGATGAACAACGCAGTGTACGGGGAGTACTATGTGTACGCTCAGAGCCCGGATTACATGGACTATTTTGGGGTCGTGGACGTCAACTCATCAAACCAGGTAATCAGGATAAACCTCAAGCCCGGTTACATAAATTCCAGCGTTTCATATCCATGGTTTACGGTCGGACCGCACGACATAACGATACAGTTCCTCAACATGCAGGTTGCGAAGTACTCGGCTCACATCGGGCTTTTCGCCGTTGATGCTGGCAACCCGGATGTGATCTACGCGGCTTCCAGCGTCGGTCCAGGGATGACCGGACCGATCGGGGACGGAGGCATCTACAAGACAACGAACGGCGGGAAGACCTGGTTCCCGGTCGATCTTGGGCTCCCGTACGCTCCGGTAACAGGGCTCTATATAAACGAATCAGACCCTGAAATCCTGCTCGCCGGGCTGTCGAACTATGGAATCTACATGACGACCGACGGGGGAGGTTACTGGTTTAAGGTCTCTAATTTTACGGACGCGATAGACATAGTTAACGCGGGCGGGAAGATCTTTGCCGGAAGCGATCAGGGCGTCATCGAGAGCGCAGATTCCGGCTACAGCTGGAGGCTGATAGAGCCCACTCAGTATGAGGTCAACTCGATTTCAATATCAAACACCACCATCTACGCGCTGTTGAACGACCTGGTCCTCTTAAAATCCACGGATCTCGGGCAGAGCTGGAGCGAAGTTTACAAGTTTACGGGCTATTACCCGTACACGGTCAGAGCATCGCCCTTCAATTCATCGATCGTTTACGTCACGATCGGGGGCGGAGCGGTGTACGTGAACTCGATAACCATACCAACGTCAGTGCCCACCTTCTACTCCGATGATGGGGGAAGGACGTTCGTCCCGGTAGTCTCCCTTCCGGTAAAGACGGTTGTGTTTGACGGTCAGAACAGCAGCGTGATGTGGGCTGTTGGGTACCCTGACCTTTACTCTTTTAACGGAGGTCGTTCCTTTTACGCCACGTTCCTGACGGTTGACAACATGGAAATATACGTCGATCCTGCGAACGATTCGATCCTTCTTGCGGGCTCTGATCAGGGGATGTTTGAGTCAAATGACAGAGGGATATCGTGGTACTCGATCAGCGGAAACATCACCGACGAGCTTTCTGATGCCGTTTCCGTGTCTGAAAACGGCTCCATGGTGCTCCTTTCGATGCAGGACCTGGGAACTTACATGTCGTACGACGGCGGAGGGAGCTGGTTCCCGGTTTCTGCTGGACCCGAAAATTCGCTTGTCTACATAAACCCCGGCAACTCTTCCTGGGTGTACGATATGGACAGAGGATACGCCAGCCCCATAAGGGTGTCGAACGACGGCGGGCTTTCTTTCTTTCAGATAAACGGCGTCTATTCCCCGGGATATTATACCGGCAACGAGCTGTTTGCCGTAAACTCTTCAAGCGGAAAGAGCGTCCTTTTAGGGACAGCCTCGGGCCTTTATCACAGCGACGACTACGGGCTTAACTGGACGCTGGTAAAAGGTTCGCCAGCAGGCATAACAGCTTTGCAGTACGTTGAC
The DNA here is from genome assembly GCA_023256355.1 of Nitrososphaerales archaeon. Lineage (GTDB taxonomy): Archaea > Thermoproteota > Nitrososphaeria > Conexivisphaerales > UBA164 > CAYFFZ01. The sequence goes on from JAGDXJ010000046.1 coordinate 27,835, forward strand.
AAGAATTTCATGGTTGTCGGGACAGAACAGGGCGTGTACGTCTTCAACGGGAGCGCATGGACTTGCAGCAAAGGGATCTCTGGAAACGTAAATTCGATATCGGTTGACCCCGGAAACACGAGCATCGTTGCGGCCTCTGTGGGGAGCTCATTCGGAAGCGACAGACTTTACCTTTCGGTCAACGGAGGGGAAAGCTTTTTCATCGAAAATACGACCCTGGACCAGCTTTTCCTCTACCACGTCCTTTACTTTCCCATACCGGCGCAGTTTTTCTTTTTAAACACGACCGGTTACCCTCTTGTGGCGATTACAAACCACGGCGTATACCTCTCGACAGACCTGGGAAAGACCTGGCACGACATAAGCTACAACCTTCATTCCGGTCAGGTGGACGACCTGAAGTTCGTTGACGGCAACCTTTACGTCGCAACTTACGGGGAAGGTCTGCAGGAGATAAAGAACTTCTCGCTTTCAAGCCTGCCCGGAACCCTCGTCGTCGACATACCCGCGAACATGCAATTCTACCTGAACGGCAGAGAGCAGCCAGTGTACGATGGGCATCAGGTGTTTTACCTCAGGCCCGGGACCTACAGGGTGAGCATCCAGGGCCAGGGGTACGCAAAAAACGAAACCGTTGACGTGAAGCCGATGGGCGTGTACTACGCGAACCTTACCGCTGCTGTTTATTTCGTCGAAAACGGTCTGCCTTCAGGTTACAGCTGGAGCGTATCGTTTGACGGCATGCTGAAAAGCACGAGCAGCACCTGGATAGCCTTCAGCAACGTAACCCCGGGTTTCCACGCCTACAGCGTTTTCCCCAATGCTTCAGCTTTTCTGAAGGGTTACGTGGCCGAACCAGAATCGGGTTATGTTTGCGACCTGAACTGGCCCAACGAATCGATCTACATCACCTTTCACACGACAGAGACGTACAACTTGACGATTTCGGAAAAAGGACTTCCGCATGGAGGGCTCTGGCACTTTGTGATCAACACCGGATCTAACGCAGCTTCCCAGGCCTCTTTTGAGTTTTCGTCAGAAAAAAGCAGCATGAGTTTGATGCTCCCCAACGGGACGTACACCTTTTCTGACTACGCGCAGGGGTACTATTCATACCCGGCTTCAGGAACCTTCAGCATCAACGGGAAGCCGGAGTCGATGAGCATAAACTTCTATTACTATGAGCTACAAAACCTGAGCGGGCTCAGCAGCTGGGCCAGAGGCTGGCAGGCCAACGCCTATGCTGGGGGTAAAGGTTTCATGATAACCGGCGATCCGCTCATCTACTTTAACGGCAAAAATTTCCTTGAACCCGCTTATCAGCACGAGGGGTTTTTTATAAGCGCGAGCTGGAACGGGGAATGCTTCCTGCTCGTCGGGCAGAGATGGGCCCCTGGAATGGGGGTATTTGCAGGTGAATATTTCCCTTCGAACAACAGCTTCGTGGACCTCACTCCGCTCTTTCCCCAGTACCTCAACAGAAGCGCCATACTGAGGTCTGTGTCGTGGAACGGCACCGTCTTTCTTATAATGGGAGACAGGCTTTCTTCATCATCTCACGGAACGACCCTTCTTTATGAATACGTTCCGTCAGAAGGCAGGCTTCTTAACGTCTCCTACCTCCTTCCTCCGAATTTCAGGGAGGTTATGGATTGTTGCGGGAACCCCCTTGAAGAAGTCATATCGATAAAAGGCGTATTTTACACGGCGATCCAGTCTCCCGAAGGCTTTGAAATGGGCCGGATCGTCAACGGATCGTTCGAACAGGTAAACGTCAACCTGTCTGGCTTTAACCTCTTCTATTCAAACCACGACTTTATGTCCTACAGCAACGGAAGCATATACCTGTACGGCACCCTGCAACCTGGAGGGCCAGTGGTGTACATGTTGAACGCGTCAACGTTCAGCGCAAGGGTCATATTCAGCTCATCAAACGGTCAGATAGTTGCGGGTGAGCCCTTTGCTTACGGTTATGCGGTTTCTTTGCAGGGAAACGGCTTCAAGGACCTGTGCTTTGCAGTGAACACCAGCGGGAACTGGATCGCGCTGAACGTAACTAAAGTCCTGCCCCAGTCCTGGAACGCGGTGCAGGCGATCTTTGGGTACAGAGACCTTTACGTTTTAACGGAACTTGCCGGCACGAACGTCGAAGAAGCCGGTCTTATCCCGCTCTTCCCTGCGTACTATAACGTTACGTTTGAAGAAAAAGGCCTGCCGGTAGGGGTCTCATGGGGCCTGACCCTGTCAAACGGGCAAAGGTTCATCACGAACGGTAGCTGCATAACTTTTGAGGAGCCCGACGGCAACTATTCTTACGCCATCGAACCCGTGCAGGGATACGCCGTTTATCCCGCTTCAGGTTACTTTCTGGTCAACGGGTCGTCTATAGCCCTGCAGGTTACTTTTGTCCCCCCTTTGAATTCCGTTACCTTCGTTGAATCGGGGCTTCCTTCGGGAACAATCTGGTCGGTCACCTTAAACGGGACCACAAAGTTTTCAA
>JAGDXJ010000018.1 GCA_023256355.1 Nitrososphaerales archaeon
CATCCATTACAGCTATATTCATGGTTGATTTATGCAAATCAACACCTGCAATCATATGAATACTGTCAGCTGACTTTTTAATACGCTTGATGGCGCTCACATAAGATTAAGATAGTCTTTTTTATTAGACCATAAGCGTATTCAGAAAATGATATTTGCTGGAAAAATATTAAAATTACAAACAAAAAATATATAAAAATACAAAATAATGAGCTCGTGATGGAGCAGCCTTTATTGAACAGAAGCGTAATGATTGTCCTTCAGCCTTCAAGTTTAAAAGAATCCTTAAAACTTCTAAACGAGAACCCTGATGCAGAAGTAATAGCAAACGCATCGGACCTCTGGCCTCGCATAAGAAACGGAGAGGTAAAACCTAAAAAACTTCTCGACATTTCAGGCCTCGTTAACGAGCTATCATATGTAAAAAAGGATGGAAATTTGATAAAAATAGGAGCGCTCGTGACGGTTTCTCAGCTTGAGGGCGAAAGTTTTGTAAACGAAAAAAGATTTTCAGCCTTTAAAGATGTTATAGCAAAGTTTGGAAGTCCTCAAATAAGGAACGTTGCAACTGTGGGGGGAAATGTTTGCGCTGCTTCGAGCAGCGAAGATTTTATACCAGTTTTACTGGCGTTTAATGCCAAGGTACGGCTTTCCAGCGTTGATGGGGACAGGTATGTCAATCTTGAGAAGTTTATAACTGGAAAAAGAAAAATTAACAGAAGACCAAACGAAATTCTTACAGAGATATCTTTTGAAGACCCCGGCGAGGGTTATATCTCAGCTTTTGAAAAAGTTGGCAGGAGGAACATTTTAATAATAAACCTAGTCAACATGGCTGTTGTAGGAAAAATAAAGGATGGAAAGATTGAAGATGTAAGAATTGCGGCAAACAGGATAAAAGGAAAGATCCCGGAAAGAGCGAAGAATACAGAAGACTTTTTAAAAGGAAAAACTTTGAATGACGATACAGTAGCGAGAGCAAAAAAAGTTTTGAGTGAAGAGATTTCCCTGACAGATGATTTCAGAGCCTCTGCAAATTACAGAAAAGCACTCTTACTTGCGATGCTGGAAAGGCTTCTGTTTAAGTTAGGAGGTGAACAGTAAAATGGCTCAGATGCTCGTTAAAGTAAACGTTAACGGCATCGAAAGGGAAGTTCTGGTTGACCCGGATGACAGGTTGCTTGATGTATTGAGGGACGAGTTCGGATACAAGTCTGTAAAAGAAGCCTGCGGAACCGGCGATTGTGGACTCTGTACAGTGCTCATGGACGGTAAACCTGTCCTTTCCTGTTTGGTTCCTGCTTTTCAGGCAAAGAACCATAAGGTAGTAACGCTTGAGGGGTTGAACAGTGATCCATTGATGAAAAAGATTCAGGATCAGTTCAGGGCTCATCAAGCAGCACAGTGTGGTTTCTGCACTCCAGCCATGGAAATAATGGGCTGGCACCTGCTTAACAGGAAAAAAGAACCAAACAAACAGGAAATAAAAGAGGCTATAAGCGGAACCCTTTGCAGGTGTACGGGTTATTATGATATAGTTGACGCTATATATGACGCGGGGCGACCTGAATGAGCGCTCAAACTGCTGAAGAATTTTTAACAGAAATCCAGAAGAAGGCAGAAAGAGGAGAGCTTTTATACATAGGAAAAGAACTGAGAAGGCTTGACGATCTCGAAAAAGTTCTGGGATCACCGATCTATACTAACGATCTGATCCCGAGGAACACGCTGTACGCAAGGCTTGTTCTTTCAAAGTACCCTCATGCAATTATAAAGAGCGTATCTGTTTCAAAAGCGATCGGCTATCCAGGCGTTAGGTACGTTCTCACACATAAAGATGTGCCAGGGCTCAACGAATCCTCTACAATAATACCTGACAGGCCGCTTTTTGCATTTAACAAAGTAAGGTCAACAGGTGATATAATAGCAGCAGTTATAGCAGAGAAGCCAAACAGGGCTCAGGAAGCTGCAGAGCTTGTAGAAGTTGAATACGAACAGTTAAAACCAGTTTTTGATCCTGTTGAAGCCATGAAACCTGAAGCTCCGAAGGTTCACGATGACGGTAACATAATAAAACACGTTAAAGTAAGAAAGGGAGACGTTGAAAAAGGATTTCAGCAAGCAGATTATATAATTGAAAATACTTTCAGAACTCAGCACCAGGACGCAGCTCCTATGGAAACTGAGACGGCCTTTGCTGTACAGCGTGGAGAAAGGATTCTGATAATAGGGTCGATGCAGACACCGCATCACGTTCAGGCAGCGGTTGCCAAGGTGCTTGGATGGCCTCTTGACAGGATAGAGGTTATTCAGGCTGTAACAGGAGGTGCTTTTGGACCAAAGTCCGATGAACCGCCTTACGATGTTGCCTCCATAGCTGCGCTAGGGGCAATAAAGACAGGGAAACCTGTGTTAATGAGCATGACGCGCGAGGAATCAATGATAGCGCACACAAAGAGGCACCCTGCAATCATAACACACAAGACTGGAGTTAAAGCTGATGGTAAACTTACGGCATCAAAGGTTCAGATAGTTCTGGACGGTGGGGCTTATGCTTCATTAGGGGTTCTTGTAATAGTAAGAGCGACTTTCCACGCCAATGGCCCGTATGAAATACCTAACGTATGGAATGACGGTTACAAAGTTTACACAAACAATACTTATACAGGAAGCTTCAGGGGATTTGGTGCTCCTCAGGCCATATTTGCTGCAGAATCTCAAATGGATGAAATAGCAAAGAAACTGAATATGGATCCGCTGGACTTACGTTTGATAAACATGCTCAGGCCTGGATCCAAAACGAGCACTGGACAGCTTATGGATGAAAGCTGTGGGTTGCCCGAATGCCTCGATGCTGTGGTTAAAGCCAGCGACTATCGTAAGAAGAAAAAGCTTTACTCAAAACAGGATGGAAAGATAAGGAGAGGAATAGGAATAGCGATGTTACATCATGGCAACGCGTTAGGTCCTGAGGGAAACGATTATGCATATGTGCACCTTTCTGTAGAAAAAAACGGAAAGATACACCTTGGGACTGGACTTACCGAATTTGGAACAGGAGCGATTTCAGGGTTAGCCCAGATAGCGGCCAGCGCGCTTGGCGTTCCAATAGATTACTTTACGATAGACAGGCCAAACACTCTCGTTCACCATGAAACTGGACCCACAGTTGCCTCCAGAGTTACAGTCATAGGCGGGAACGCGGCAAGGGACGCTGCGCTCAAGCTCAAGCAGAAGGTTCTACCCGTTGCTTCTAAAGTAATCGGTTGCAAAGTTGAAGACGTCCAAATAGTTGACGGATATGTATATTGCAAAGAAAAGAAAGGCAAAAGCTTATCATGGGAAGAATTGGTCAAAGAAGCGTATGAAGCTAACATAGAGCTAAACACTTTAGGATACTATATGGCACCATCATGCAAATGGGATGAAGAAACCGGGCTTGGTTCACCTTATAACCAGTACACTTTTGGTGCAGCAATAGCTGAAGTCGAAGTGGATACAGAAACTGGTCTCTATAAAGTCCTCAATTATTATGTAGCTTTTGACGTTGGCAGGGCGATAAACCCGAAAAGCGTCAGAGGACAGCTCTACGGAGGAACAGTGCAGGGACTTGGGTACGCAATGATGGAAGAGCTTGTTCATAGGGAAGGTTACGTGGTAAACCCAAACCTTAAAGACTATTATATACCAACTAGCCTTGATATACCTGAACAGATACAGACGTTTATCATAGAAAAACAGGGTTCGATGGGGCCTTTTGGAGCAAAGATAGTCGCTGAACCTCCCGTTGTATTGCCTGGACCTGTAATCAGGAACGCGATCATGGACGCAGTTGGTAAAGGCGTAAACAGCCTCCCGATTACTTCAGAAAAGGTCTATAAAGCAATAAAAGAATAAAGATTTTATTATAAAGTTTATATTTTGTTACAATGTCTATTTTAAAAGTCTGATGCATAAAAATTCAAGAAAGATCTTCATAGTTCATACGGATCTTGACGGCGTGTGTAGCGGCGCAATAGCGAAAAGGGTTTTTGATAACCATCTAAAGATAATGTTTTCAGGTCCCAGGACCATTGCTGAAACGCTTAAGAAAATCGGAAGCTGCAGCATGCTAGGAATAGTGGACATAGCGTTGAATCATTCTGATTATACTGATGTTGAAAAAGAGATTTTGAGAATAAAGTCTTCTGGCTGTAAGATTATCTGGATTGACCATCATGAATGGCGTGAAGCCGATAAACAAATTTCACAGCACATCGATCTGATACTTGAAAATTCTCCAAGCGCGGCATCGATACTTTACAGACTTTTTGCAAAAGACGATGAAGTATCAAAAAAGATAGCGGAGATAGCAGACGATGGGGATACCAACAAAAACGAGCTGGAACTTACGCTTGCCTACAAGATAGGTACAAGAAGCAATAAAGACAGATTAGAGCTTATAGATATGTTTTCTCGGGGTATTTTTTACAACGAAAAAGTGGAAACCTGGAAAAAACAGGTTGAAGAGGAAAACAGAATCATAGATGAGATAGTAAAAAAAGCAAAGATTTTTAACTCAGAATCTGGCAAGAAAGTCGCCTTTGTGGATTTAAGAGGGAAAAAACTGATAGGCTCCCTTTTGGCAAAAAAGCTTCAGCAGCAAGGCGTTAACATCGTTTTTATCCTTTACACTGAACGCTCTGGTGTTCTTTACGGTGATGAAAAAGTAAACCTTCTTGAAATAGCTTCAAAGTATAACGGAGGAGGCCATCAGAACGCATGCGGCGTTAATTTTAAACCTAGCCTTTTAGACAGGATATTGACTAGAATCTTAAAAAAACGCATTCCAGCAGGGGCAAAAAAGCTTCTAAGAGACCTTAAACGGATCTAACGATAACTTTTATAACATGACAGATTCTGCTTGAGCTTGATACGTTTTTTCCTAAGCTTTTTTATAGCTAACGCTAAATATATAACGTTTATAAATGCGGCAGCCGCTAACCCGAGAGCAAACAAGTAGTAATAGCCTGAACCTCCTTCTCTGTAACCTGTCCAGGAGCTTAAATAAGTTACTATATAAGATCCGTTTTCGGTGTAGATTTCAACAAAAGAGGGAGGGTTTTGACCGCCAACGATAAAGAGCGGAGTCAGGCTTTCAGACCAGGTTGTATAGACATCAGCCCCTTTAATGATCCTAAAACCATTAGCGAAAATTCCATAAAAAACGGCTTTTCCCATGTTTTTAAACACCGATGAGTTATATGAATAAGATTCAAATGCCATGACGTACTGAACGCCGTCTACCGGTTGTCCTTTAACTGGCAAAAACGCTTTGAATATTTTAGAATTATTGTAGTCTATAACACTGTAAGCCCAGCCTTTATCTGTTTTGATAAAAGAAAGTGAAATTAAGCTCCCAGCTTCTATGTTTCCAAAATGCTGTTCTAACACGTACTCCTGAGGATAAGATTCAGGGTTAGAAATGTACATCCCGCATACAGTCCAGTAGGAAGAGTTTGGATAAAGAGATACAGAAGCCTGTATTATTGAGCCGTTTCCAACCATAAGGCTTTCGACGCACATTACTGTTTTATCAGTCCTGTTTATGAGAGGAAGCTTTAGCATGACGCTTATGTTGTAAACATCTTTCCACAGAACTTTTTGGCCGTTGCTTAGCATAAAGCCGTCATGCACGACGACGCCCACAGCCCAGCTCCCAGCTTGTTGATAACCCTGTGCATTAACGGAAAAAGGCTCTAGAGTAAAGATAAAAACCGTTAATAAAACATATGCAAATGGTTTGACTTTACTGTTCATGCTTTGCAAGCATCATCGAAAGCAGAATCATCAGGTATCCAAGCACGGCAGCAACAGTCGTAAGAGTTATTGGGATTATAAATCGAGAAAGAATTGATGATAAGATGGTTGGTGAGACAGCTATGAAATACATATAATAACCTCCCAGAGCACCAGCTACAGCTAACAAGATGCTGCTTAGCAGCACGCCAGCGTATGACAGGTAGAAGCCGATCTTTGCTAAAGCTTCATTTATGTGAGCGTTTTCATCTGTTTCTATGGTTTTTATCAGAGCGGAAACGGTTCCGAAACCTACAGGGCCGGCTATAAGGTAGATTAAATATCCGAACAGAAACCAGATGCCGGGTCCTCCTTTCTCAATTATAGGTAACAAATAGTTGAACGGCGGATAAGGGATTACTATAAGCAGCGTCCAGATTAGCGCTGTTAAGGTATGGGAAAAAGAGGCTAACCTAAACAACCTGTAAATTTTCAATCTAGATTAAAAAAATAAAATCATTCTTTTAAAGATATGCTCAAAAACGCAATGGCCCCTATGATCACTCCTAGAACTGTGATTATTACAAAAGTTCCCACAGGATTTATGAAATGCGAAAGCAGCAAAACGTGCACTTGGCCTTCAGTCAGTCCCTTTCCTCCAACGGCTGGTGGAAGGAGATCAGCTTCTCCAAAGTATCCGGCAATCATCAGAGACCATGTTGCGGCCATTACCCCCAAGTTAAATAGTATGAGCTGTAACCACGCTAAAGCATTAGTTATGCCGCTTACTACCTTGCCTTCAACGGTTTCAAAGTGCTGATATATAAGGCCTATAGCTGCGTTGCCGAGGACGCCTACAATAATGTAAAGTATGTATCCTACTGTGAACCAGGTTCCAGCGCTTCCTGCTGCCATGACCATCGCTACAGAAGGTTTGATCCATGGAAGCACAATTGGAATTGTCCAGATAGCTGCGAATATGCTCTGAATTACTGCGGCAATTATGAATCTATGCGACCATTTTTCATTTTTTTGAACGGACATTTGTTTGAAAGTTTTGTTAAATAAGAATTAAATATATCTAAAAAATTAAATACAAAATAAAATGCAAAATATTAAAATAATTGTAAAAAATTGATCAAAAACTTTCTATAAATCATTGAATATTGAGTTAAATTTTATCAAATATTTGTCAAAAAATTGTTTAAAAAATAAATCAACAAAGTATTTAGCACAGTGGTTCCCGAGTGGACGAATATACTGACCCTGTCTTTGCTGTTAACGGCGTAGCTTTCAACTCTATATAATATCGCTCTAGCAAACTACAGAAGCCTTATTTCAGTTTAAAGCTTAAAAATGAAAAGACTTATGACAAAATACTAGAAAAATTCGCTGAGCCTTATCGTTGCATTAAAAACGATTAAAGGGAAGAGCTACAAATTAGTTATGATGACTTACCTCAGAAAAGTGCTTAAGATCGGCAATTCTTCCCTATTTATAACGCTGCCAAAACCCTGGTGTGAAAAGTACAGCATTAACGAGGGGGACATCGTGGAAGCTCTTGAATCCTCTACTGGGGAGTTAATGCTCGTGCCAAGAAAAAAAGAAGAATCAGAAAAAACTTTTTATGTAAACTTGGAAGGATTGCAGATTTCATACATAGAAAAGATATTATCCTACGCTTATATCAACGGCTACACAAAATTAAGAATATCGTACAAAAACAAAAAAATGTTTGAAGACCTGAAGGATCTTGTGGAGTCAAAGTTCATGGGGCTAATACTTGTTTCAGAAAACGATAACGAAGCGGTTTTTTCTTTTGCTCTTGATACAAACCAGGTTGATTTTTATGAAATAATAAGGAGGATGGACAGAATTACCAGTTTTATGATCGATTCTATCTCGGACAGAGATAAAGTTAAGGTTATGGATGCCGAAGTTGACAAGCTGTATTTTCTGCTTATCAGGATGCTGAGGACAGGGCTGACAGATTCTGCTATAGCAAAAAAGTTAATGCTGAGCCCTGTGCAATTCCTTGATTACCGGCTAGTACTTCACTTTATAGAAACTATAGGCGATGAGCTCACATGCATATCAGGAAAGATAAGAAGCGAAGAACTTGAAGCCGTAAAAAAGCTGAAGGAGATTTCAATAAAGGCATTTCTTGGTGATAGGAAGGTAAAGCCATCTGACATAGAACAGGTTTCAAAGGAAGCGTATTCGGCCCTTGAGTCTGCAGGCCCGCAAGTTGCCCTTAACATATCAAGGATTATAGAAATGGCGAAGGATATAGCAGACCTTTCAGAAACCTTATATCTTGTCTAATTTCTTATTACATATGCCTGAAGAAGGAAAAATAGCTGAAGGCGATTACGTCCTGCTAGTGCACAAAAACAAAAGCTGGCTTGTTAAGGTAAAAAAGGATAAGAAGTTTCAGACTCACCTATCAACGCTAGACCTTTCAGAATTAATAGGTAAAGAATACGGCTGCAGGACACAGGACGGGCTTTATTATGTGTTCAAACCAACTCTGATAGACCATGTAATGAAGTTTGAAAGAGAAACTCAGATTGTTTATCCGAAGGACGCTGCTTATACGCTCCTTAAATTGAACATAAAACCTGGCAGCTTCGTCTTAGAGCTGGGAACGGGAAGCGGGGCCATGACTGCTTATATTGCAAACTTTGTAAGGCCTGAAGGAAAGGTCCATACTTTTGACGTTAACGAAGAATACATGAAAGTTGCAAAAGAAAACATAACAAGGTTGGGACTTGCTGACTTTGTCGATTTTAAAATGTTCACACCCGAGATAAGGGAAAATTATTACGATGCTGCCTTCATAGATTTAGGGGATCCTTGGAAGTTGGTTGAAGTCGTCTGGAGATCGCTTAAACCCGGTTCTATTGCGGCTTTCCTGCTTCCTACGTACAATCAGCTTGAAAAGCTTTATGCCAGCATGGAAAAAATGTTTTTACCTGAAGAGACAGTTGAAATATTCATAAGAAGATTACAGGTGGCCGAAAACAGGACAAGACCACAGAACTTTGTGGTTGGACACACAGCTTTTCTTACATACTGCAGAAAGGTTATTTAGGCTTTTTAGCCAATTTTCTTCAAAAGTTCTTTGCCTCGCTTAAGAGCTTTTTCCACAACCCTGTCTTCATCGATATTAACGCTTTTACCGTTTTCTACCACGAGCTTCCCATCAACTATCACGTGTTTTACGTTTCCGGGATGTGCAGCAAATACAACCTGAGAGATGACGTTATCCTCGTAAAGCGGGTTTAAATTCGGCGCTCTTGAATCAAGAAGAACCACATCAGCAAGGTAACCTTCTCTGAGCTCGCCGCTTTTCATTCTTAATGCCCTGCTCCCGTTGACCGTGGCCATCTTAAAAACCTCTTCTGCTTTCATTAGCTGAGCTTTTTCATAAGCTACCCTCTGCATGAGCGAAGCTACTTTCATTTCCTGAAAAATGTCCAGCCTGTTATTTTCTTTAACACCATCAGTTCCGAGGCCTACGTTGATGCCCAATCTCAACATTTCAGGCACTGGCGCAATGCCAGAAGCCAGCTTCATGTTGCTGACCGGATTGTGAGAAACGCTTATGCCTGATTCAGCTATAATCCTCAATTCTTCTGGAGTTGGCCATACGCAGTGTGCCAGAATCAGGTTCGAATTCAGCATGCCGAATTCTTTAAAAACGCTGAGCGGCCTTTTACCGTAAGCTTTTACAACGTTTTCAACAAAATCTAACGTCTCAAACTCATGAGTATGGATGCCTGTTCCGTTTTCTTTTGCTGCTTTTGAAATCGATAGCAGGCAACTTTCTGAACAGTAAGATATGTGTTCAAAACCGGCCCAGACCCTTCCGAGTCCTTTAAATTCATGGTATTTTTCTACGTCTCTTACAGCGGTTTCAGGCTTCTCAAAACCTTCGTAAACGTCAGATGTATAAGGAGCTATTGTTGTTCTTATCCCTGTTCTGTTAGCAACGTTTATTCCAACCTGCGGGAATCTGTAAAGGTCTAGCACATGAGTGATACCGCTCTTGATCATCTCAAGATAAGAAAGCTCATAATCAACCTCAGCGTCATCTGCCGTAAGAACCATGTGCGCAGGGTTTACGTATTTTTTAAGCCATTCCGATAACCTTAGATCTTCAGCCAGACCCCTGATAGCGGTCGGCCCTGCGTGTGAATGAAGGTTGATGAGCCCCGGTATAGCGATTAGGTTTTTGCCTTCGATGACTAGATCAGACCCGGAAAACCTGTTTTCTGGATCTGTATCTCCTACCTTAGCTATAACATTACCGTCGATAAATATTGATGTTCTGTGCTGAATCAGCTCGTCTCCCACATAGCTGACCATGAAAACGTCTTTTATAGCAATTTTATTTTCCATCAAAATCAAATTTGCGTAACTATGCTTATAAGGTTTTGAAGAAAGCTGATCTATGATACAAAAGCTACAAAAATACGCAAAGGAGCTTTATGATCCCCCAGCCAACGAGCCCTTCATAAAGAAGCTGAGCGGCAAAACCGGCGACTATTATGCTGAAAAGCCTCGAGAAAGCAGTCACTCCGTTCTTCCCGAGTAATTTAAGTATATTTTCTGAATACTTGAGTATAACTGCGGCAAAAACAGCTATGATCATCAGCGAGATGATCAGCTCAGAAAGCGGTATGGTGTTTGAAAGTATTATGAGCGTCGCCGCCGTACCGGGTCCAACGAGCAAAGGAGAAGCAAGAGGTACTATAGCGGCCTCCTTCGGGTCAAGAGTAAGCGACCTTGAGCCTTCACCCATGGTATCTATTGCTATTATCATGAGCAGAACCCCGCCCCCTATCATAAAACTGTATATGCTGACCCCGAAAAGCTCAAGCATTTGGTTTCCAACAAGAGCAAAGAAGAAAAGGAGAACGGTCATTGAAACAACAACTGTAGACCAGAGAACGTTTCTTTCGTTTCCTTCAAGTTTGTTCAGGAAATAAAGGTAAAACGGCAAAGCACCAACCGGGTCCATAATAGCAAAAAGCTGGATCGTTATAGTTACTGTGCTTAGAAGAGAAGGTCTGACAAAAAGACCTTTAATTCCTGTTACCCCGATTTTAATCATGATGAGCACAAGAAAAAAGAGCACTATGTAGATGTACTTTCTGAAATTTATTATCCTCCTAGCTGTGTTGTGCGCTGACAATCCATATATGACTTAGAATTCTGCTTTTAAAAACGATTCTTTGAATTCCGAATAGCGTAACCGTAGCTGTTTCAATAAAATTCAAAGGAAAACTTTTTTAAACCTTGACAGTCAAAACCAGTGAATGCCTTACAGTATAGTGGATAAAATTTGGGCCGCTCATGAAATAGCAAAGGAAGATGAGATGTCGCTGCTGTATATAGACAGACATCTGACGCACGAGGTAACATCTCCTGTTGCTTTCAGTGACATGAGAAAGAAAGGATACAGGGTCAGGCGTCCTGACCTTTCTCTTGCTGTTATGGATCATAACGTTCCAACTGATTCTAAGGTTAATCCCACTATAGATGAACTGTCAAAACAGCAGATGGATGCTTTGTGGGAAAATTCAAAAACGTTTAGCGTGCCGTTGCTTGATTTTTACAGCCCGTATCAGGGAATAATACACGTGGTGGGGCCAGAGCTTGGCTTTTCTTTGCCGGGGCTAACAATAGCGGCAGGAGACAGCCATACGAGCACGCACGGAGCGCTCGGGTCTGTTGCGTTTGGAATAGGAACCTCGGAAGTTGAGCATGTTTTCGTTACACAGACGCTCTGGATAAAAAAGCCAAAGCAATTCAGAATAAAAATAAACGGAAAGATAAACAAGGGGGTAAGCGCGAAAGATGTCGCCCTTTACGTAATAGGCAAGATAGGCACGGGAGGGGCCATAGGTCACATAATTGAATATTCGGGAGACGCTGTATCTGATATGGAAGTTGAAGGAAGGATGACGCTTTGTAATATGTCCATAGAAGCTGGTGCAAGAACGGCCATAGTTGCCCCGGACGAGAAGACGTTTTCTTACATCAAGGACGCGCCTTTAGCGCCTAAAGGATCAGAGTGGGAGGACGCTGTTAAATACTGGAATAGTCTGAAAAGCGATCCCAACACAAAGTACGATAAAGAGCTTGAGATAGAAGCAGGATCAATAAAACCCATGGTTACGTGGGGGACTAATCCGTCGATGGTTATCCCTGTTGATGGCGAAGTGCCAAATCCATCTGAGGTAAAGGAGGAAAGTTTGAGAGCTGAATACGAAAGGGCTCTCAAGTACATGGGGTTAAATCCAGGCCAGAAGATAACCGACGTTAACGTAGATTACGTTTTTATAGGATCTTGCACGAACGCAAGGCTTTCTGATCTTATCGAGGCTGCAAAAGTTGTAAAAAATAAAAAGGTAAGCAGAGGCGTTAAGGCTTTGGCAGTCCCCGGTTCAGAATGGGTTAAAAGAACTGCTGAAAGGCTTGGGTTACATAAAATATTTATGGAAGCCGGTTTTGAGTGGAGGCACTCTGGCTGCAGCATGTGCATAGCGATGAACTCTGACAGGCTTCCGCCGGGAAAAAGGTCAGCGTCAACTTCAAACAGGAATTTCGAAAACAGACAGGGACCGGGTGGAAGGACGCACCTTGTGAGCCCGGCGATGGCCGCCGCGGCTGCAGTATACGGCCACTTTGTTGACGTCAGAGACGTTGAAACCGCTGAGGTGGTTTAAAATGCCAGAAAAGATTGAGGGAAAAGCAGTTCCTCTTCCGCTGGACAACGTGGATACTGATCAGATAATACCGGCGCAGTTCTTAAGGTTACTTAATAAAGAAGGGCTTGGCAGGTACCTGTTCTACAGGTGGAGGTACGATGAAAAGGAAAGGCCTAAAAGCGACTTTGTCCTGAACGATCCAAGGTTCAGAGATGGAACTGTGCTCGTTTCCAAGAAAAACTTCGGTATAGGTTCCTCAAGAGAAAACGCTGTATGGGCCTTGACAGATTACGGAATTAAGGCGGTGCTTGCAGAGTCATTTGGAGACATATTTTATGGCAACTCAATAAAGAACGGTCTTGCGTGCATAAAGCTCCCTGAAAGCGTTCTTGACGATATAATAGAGAAAGCAAAGGACGGTAAACTTACAGTAACAGTAGACCTTTTGAATAAAAAGGTTGTCTATGCAGGAAAAGAAGTAAGTTTTGAAATAGAGGAATACGCAAGAAGAAGGCTAATGAGCGGAGAAAGCGAAATAGACTATACGTTATCCCATTACTCTAAAAAGATAGAAGAATATGAAAGGAACATGAAGAGCTTTATCAAGACAAACCTCAACGAACCCTTAAAGAAGCTCATAGAAGGTTAATATCCGTAAAGGTATTCTATTTTTCTCCTTATTTCAATTATTTCCTTTAAAACCTGAAGGTCTTCTTCTGGCAGGTTTGTGTCTTTTAGAGCCTTTACCTCTTCTGCTGATGGAAGAGTATAGAGCACTTCATCCTCTTTTATATGTCTCCCGATGGTTACGTTTTTCATAGAAACCGCGGCTTCTTCTCCTTTCCCAAGCTTCTGGACGCTTTCACCCTGTACCTGTATCTGTTCTATCGAACCGACTTCTTCGCCTTTTGAATTCATGACCCTTACCTTTGGCTTGAGGATGCCGGCTATGACCCTTATTCCAAATATCGCAGGGTTGCTTCTTCTGAAAACATAACCTTTAAGCACCTGAAACTTTGCAGGATACGTCAGCTTTTCTGACTTTAACCTGAGGTCCTTTTCTTTTTCCTCTTTTACGTAATTTAGATAATCCTGTATCAAGTTGTACATAACGTTGCCAAAGAACACCGGAACTGTTGGGTTTTCCACCAGCGATTTCTGGTTGAACGCGAGTATAACGCCAAGGTATTTGTCGTTCTGCCTCACCAGCTGAGCTTCAAGAACATCCTTCTTTGTGACTGGTCCTATTTCTGCATACCTTACAGGTATGTTAGCCTTTTTTAAAAGATAGCTGAAAGCTTCAAGGGAGCCCAGCGTGTCAACCTTTAGTATAACGCCCACCTGATCCGTTTTAATTGTCAAGCTTTTCAATTCTTCCTCTATCATCCTTGAATATCTTTTTTCTTCTTCGTCAGTGGTTACAACGTATATCGGCGCTCCTGCAACTATGCCCTCAGAATCTGAAACCATCACGCTGACGCCTGCCGATGCCGCAACCGTTTTTACAAACTTAAACTTGTCCCGCGGGTCCCTCATTTCATCAAGGGGTTTTGGAAGGTATATTCCCTTGATCTTTGTAGACTTTGCCCCGGTATCTGTGCCCGTAACTATTCTGTCGTTTACTGAAAGTATCCCGTTTATCAGTATTACGTTGAGTACAGTTCCCATGCCCTCTTCCTCTTTTACTTCGATTATTATTCCGTTTCCCGGGCCTGCTTTAAAGGAAAGTTTTCCTTTCATGAAGTTCTGAACAAGCCCAAGAAGGACAGTCAGGAGCTCCGGTATGCCTTCGCCGGTTACCGCGCTTACAGGAACGAGCGATACCTGCTTCATGAAGTTAGTAATCCTGTAAAAGGCTTCGCTGTCAAAACCGAGGTTTGATAGCTGACCCATAACTGTATAGATCCTGTCATCAAGAAGCTTCTGCGTTGCCTTGTCCTGCATGTTCAAGTTTTTATCGAACGTTAATTCAGGATGAGATCTCCAGCCTGCAATGAGGTCAACCTTGTTGAGGGCAACGAGAAACGGCACCTTCTTTTCTTTAAGTATGTTGATGCTCTCAATTGTCTGTGGCTCAACGCCTTTTGTTATGTCGACAACTACAATTGCGATGTCAGCAGCAGAACCACCCCTGTACCTGAGGTTTGCAAAAGCTTCATGGCCTGGCGTATCTATGAAAAGTATGCCGGGGATCTCAACTTTTATCCTGAACTTTTCCAGCAAACCTCGTGAAAGCTTAACCAGAACGTCCGAAGGAAAGAGGCTGGCCCCTATGTGCTGAGTTATACCTCCAGCCTCTTTTTCCTGAACGGCTGTACCCCTTAGCTTATCAAGTAGGGAAGTCTTTCCGGCATCGACGTGCCCGAGGACAACTACAATGGGCTCCCGTATATTCTTCTGTACCGCAGATTCCAATTCATCTGATTAGAGCGAGGATTACATTAAAAACGTTTTGAAAAATGTTAATTAAAGCTTAAATCTTTAGTGTCATGATCTTTATGAAATGCAGCATACCGTTTACTACCATCCGGCATGCCACACGAGCTACAGCCTTTTGAAGAGCTTTAATAGTATAAAAAACTATGCAGAACTTGTTGACGTTTCAAAAGACATAACCCCGGCTATAGTTGAGAAAGTATTAACAGTGCCGCTTATTGCAACTTCTGGAAAGTTCGTCTACGGAGGTCCCGTTGACATAGAGCTTGCAATCAAGTACCTTAAGGGAGAGGATGTTGCTGTCGATGTAAAGGATCCTTTGGAAAGCCTTGGAATAGCGATAGTGGACAGCGCGGCGGCTTCATCTCTTGTTGTTTCTACAGGTTCTTTAAAACCTGTTTTAAGGTTCAGGGACTTCATAATGGCCGCAACCGGGCTTAATCTGGATCCTGAAAGGGAAAGAAAGTCAAAAGATCTTTTTGATCTGGCAGAAAAGGAAGAAGCCCAGTTTATTGAAAAGTGGAGAAAAAAGATGGTTGCTACTCTTGCTTATAACCTGATAAGGGAAAGGTTATACCTTGGATTGAAGCCAGAGGTCGACGAAGAAACCGTTCTCTTATGGCTTGAAGCAAAGACAAGTTTCGGAAGAGCTGGAGTGCCTTATTTTGATAGGGTCCAAAATCTAAGGGTGGCGGCAAAGGACGTGTACGATTACATAGAAGAAAGAAAACAGAAAATTGAAGAGAAGCTAAAAAACGAAATAGAAGAGATAAAATCTTTCTTTATAACATCAAAATAATAAAAAATATGTTTTGAACTAATTTACGCGTAACTCTGAGTTCCCCACTTTTCTAACGCTACCTTGAGCTCTTTTGATCTTTCAGCGTATTCCTGTAGAGGTATCTTCTTGTTCCAGGCGTCGATTGCGTCCCTCACTGCTTTCGCCCCAGCCCTTGGTCCCATCGGGTGCCCGAGCACACCTCCTCCTACCTGTATCGCTATGTCAGCTCCCAGCGCATCAAGCAACGGTGGCAGGATGCCAGGGTGCAGGCCTCCAGAGCTGACAGGCATTACAGGGTTTATGCCAGCCCAGTCCTGTTCAAAGTATATGTCTTCCTGAGGCACTCTGTCTAGAGTTATCTCTTCTTTTATCCTTATCACGTCAGACTTTGTGCTTTCCATCTTTCCTATGCCTGCTGTGCCGATATGAACAAAGTCAACGCCCGCTAACCTTGCAACCTTTGCTATCGAGAGCATGGTAGCACCATGGTCAGGAAGCTTAGTAAAGGCAGCGTGGAATGCCCTGTGTGCGTACAGGGCAAGGCCGAGCTCTTCAGCATAATCCCTTATGGTCTGCAAAGCGGCCCAACCCGCAGTAAGGAAGTCTATCATTATGAATTCACCCCCGTATTCCTTTACAAGCCTTGCCCTCCTCTTCATTTCTTCAGTCTCCGCAGTTATGTTTATGAGGGCTGACTTCTTTTCTCCTGTCTCTTTTTCAGCCTTATCCCTGTACTTGAATACTTCCCTGACCCTGTCCTCAAACTTGATAAAAGGCTGACTTGTGAGATTTTCGTCATCCTTGAGAAGATCTTCACCTCCCATCCAGATCTCGTACCCTATCTTTGCGTGAGCTTCAGCGCTTGGACTTAGCTTTGGCTTTGGAACCGTTGCTATTATAGGCCTGTTTTCCTTGATCTTAAGTATATTTTTGGCTTTTTTCTGACCGAACTGAGGGCCTTTAAAGCTCTTTATGTATTCTTTGGGGAACCTGATATCCAGAATTCTGAGCCTTGCCACGGCCTTCATCCCGTATATGTTGCCGAAAACGCTAGAGAACAGCTGGGGGATGCTTCCGAGCTCGAAAAGCTCCAGAGGGTATGTCACGTAGACAAGGTCTCCCGATATTTTGTATACCTTGGCCATCCTGTTCAGAGTGTCCTGAGTTACAGTGGAAAGAGTTGTCCACGTTCCAACGCTGCTTTCGCTGGCGATCCTGCCCGCGGCTTCCTCAATAGAATAACCTGGCGCAGGTGTCGCTTTGAAAAGCAGCTGGATTTCGTTTTCTGCCGGTTGTCTTTTCAGATCTATGAAGTCAAGATACCAGTCGACTTTTTCTTCGCTCATAAGCTATAATTATCTCAAAAAGAATATTTAACCTTTATACATCTATTTTCATTCTCCTTTATCCTCCCCACCCTTAAAGGCCCTTGTTATGTAAGCTTTTATTTGCCAGACGTTATCTTTTGTCTTTGCTGAAACAAAGACGTGAGTTGTTTCAGGGGCTATCTTTTGTATGTGCCTGTAGGCGTTAAACAGGTGCTTTTCCTGAACCGTTTTTAGCTCGTTTGAATCCTTAACACGCATGAACTCTTTGATCTTTTCAACGCTCTCTGGGCTTATGTCTGTTTTGTTTATCACGTGAATAGTTGGAGAGTTTGTCCTGGAAGAAAGGATCCTGGCCATCATCTCGGCCAGCAAAAAGTTCTGAAAGTCTGAAGAAGCTGAGACATCCGAAAGGAAAAGAACGAGCTTGTCCTCCTTTGATATGCTGTTGAGCAGGAAAGGGCCGCTTTCCCTGAAAGTAAAGATTTCTAACTGGCCCGGCATATCTACTACAGCGAAATCAAGGTCAAATGATTCAAGAACAGGTAAAAATGCCTGAAGGTTGCCTGCCAGAAGGTCCATCGCAAGTATTAGCGCCCCGTTGCTGCCAAGACCATACCTCTCAAATATTGTTTTTGAATCTATGAGTTCCCTTATGTCATAATCTGGAGTATAAGGTATGCTTTCTGCAGAAGGGTCAAGGTTAACCCTGGCTACACCCCAGCCGTCTTCTTCCAAAGAATCAGAAATCACGCTCGTAAGGAGAGACTTGCCACTGCCGGCCAGCCCCGTTACAAATATATAGTTCACGCACTATGTTTGACGTTTAAGAATATAATTATTATTGCGACTGCAAAAGGGAGCAGGTAGAAAAGCTTCACCAACGAAAGAGTAACCATAAGACCGAAGAAGATGTTGCTGAGAAGTTCACCGGCGCCTATGTAAGCGTTGTATACTATGTAACCGTCATAAGAGCCGTTTGTGCTGAAGCTTATGCTCTCAAAAAGCAGATCAGCGGATAAGGCTCCCTGAGATATACCTATCAGCAGAGCTGAAACAAAGTCAACGTAAACGTATTTTATTGCAGCGCTCATCACTATGATCAAAAAAGAAACTGCGTACAGAACGAAAAAAATGGTCTTTGAGCTTCTTCCGCTGTAATTTTCTCTCATTAGCATTCTTGTCAGGAAAACGGCAAAAGAGCTGATGAATATGAGTAAAAGGGCCACATCGTAGCCAGCTGAAGCGCAAACGTAAAGGTAATAGTAAATGTATGTTGTGAATGAAATCCAGGACATCGCGTTCCCTATTACTGCATAATAGGATTTAACTCCGTTAAGGGCTTTTTCTACGAGCCTTGAAAAGCTCAAACTTCCCACATCATGCTTTTCAACGCCTTTCCTGATGGTTGTTATCATAAGGATCAGAGCAAGGGCCATCAGGAGAAAACCTGCAAAGGACTCAATTTTAAAAGACGCAAAATAAAAAAGAAGAAAAGCGATGGTAGCTGAAAGTAGAAGCCCCGCCCCATGTCCCCTCATGTAACTTAGAACTCCACGGTAAGATTCTCTTGCAAAGCTGTAGTACGCGTAGGTCCCTGTAAGAGCTGACACCAGAGAAGCAAGGATTATCAAAATCAGAACCGAGTACGACTTGGGCATGAACGAGAACAAAAAAGATAACACAAAGAAAAGGATCTCAAGGTAAAAACCTCGTTCTTTTACAAGGTAAGGGAGAAACACTCCAGTGCCGGCTGAAACCCAGAAAATAATTATCAGGGCCCAGTAAACCAGGCCGGCAGCTTTTATATAGTACAGCAGGTAAACGGGAAAGAATATCTGCAAAAAGTAGCTCGTGACCCTCAGGGAAAAACCCCTGATAAAATCAACTGATAGACTCATAGATCTTCTTCAGCTCTTCCCCTATCTTTTTAGGGTCGTGCTTGATCTTTACCCTTTCGCATGCCATTTTTGAGAAGTTTTTCAGCTTTTCCGGCGAATCAATGATCTCTTCTAGCTTCTGAGTATAATCTTCCTCTGACTTTGCTATGTATCCATAAACGGAATCTTCGACTATTTCCCTTAAAGATGGTAGGTTTGAAGCTATTACAGGTATGCCGTAGGATAATGCCTCCAGCGCGGCAAGGCCGTACGCCTCATCCCTTGAAGGGTAAAGCAAAACATCCGAGTTTCTGTAAAGATCTTCCAGTTGCTTTCTGGAAATTCCTTCATAGTGCTTTATTCTGGGATGTTCTGGAACTGTAGCCTTACCAACATAAGTGAAGGTAACCTCACTGTGCTTTTGAAGGACGTTCATCATGGCTTTCAACGCTATATCTCCTCCTTTCCTATAGTAATCTCTGCCAACAAAGAGCACTTTTATTCCGCGGTGCTCTTTCTTTTCACACTTTACCTCCATCGGTAGTGGGATCATGTGAACCAGGCTCTGTTCAACTCCATCATTGACAAAACCTTTTGCTGAATAATTGGTCCATGTTATCACCGCCTTAGAGCCGTTGAGCAAGTCTGCTATCATTTCTACAACTTTCTGGCCAAAACCGTTTTTCATCTTAAAATAGTTAAATATAAGCTGAGATGGAGACTGATCGTTTTCATGTATCCATGGCTTCCTGTACCTGTAAAAGGTCCAGAAAAAAGCGTGCACAAAGTCAAAATCTCCGTTTACAGTTGCTGCTCTCTGAAGCAATGCTTTAAGAAGCATGTAAAGGGTGGTCAGAGAGTTAAAGCTGAGGTTTCTTACGTACCTGGACTGGGAAAAAGGGTCCTCCTTCACTATGAATCTGTACCCATCAACCCCATACTTTAGCCTCAGGGATGGACCGCTCTTTAACTTACCCGTGATCGTGTCTCTTTCAGCTACAAGGAGAACCTTCTTGTATACCAACTACATACATAGTTCAAAGATCTGTTTATACCTTTTTCCTCAAATGCGATCAGATTTATGAAAAAAGCACATAATTGATGTTATTAAAAAGCTTTAAAGTGAAAGAAAGTTCTAAGTTATGATTATAACGAGCTCGATATCGAGCTAGATAATGATTTTAAATTAAGAAAAGTTTTTATGTTCTGGGGCAGAAGTATACTTCTGGGGCAGAAGTGCTTTTCGACGAAAGACCCAAGGTCAATAGATCTGATCTTTTCGATAGGGAAAGGGAGCTTAACGAACTTAAAGAAAAGCTTGATAAGCCCCTTTTACTGTTAACCGGAATCAGAAGAATCGGGAAAACTTCTGTGCTGAACGTATTTCTCAACGAATCAAAAACTCCTTTTATCTTGATCGACGCAAGGTCTTTGAAGAGAAACTACAGCGTTGAAGACCTTTACAAGCTCATCGCCAGAAGCCTCAGTTCTAGCCTCAGCAACATTTACGAGGTGTTGAAGAATATAAAACGGATAAAGATCCTTGGAAATGAAATAGAAATAGCTTGGAGAGGAAAGGATTACGTTAGCCTTTCAGAGCTATTTGACGAACTGAATTCAAAGAGAGTAATAGTTGCAGTTGATGAGGCGCAGCTCCTAAGAGGTCCAAACTCAATTGAAATAAAGAACGCTATAGCCCATTCTTATGACTATAATAGGAACATAACGTTCATACTAACTGGATCAGAAGCTGGCCTCCTTTATCAGTTTCTTGGGATTAAAGATCAGAACTCACCTTTATTCGGCAGGAGTTATCACGAAG
Source organism: Nitrososphaerales archaeon (assembly GCA_023256355.1). GTDB lineage: Archaea > Thermoproteota > Nitrososphaeria > Conexivisphaerales > UBA164 > CAYFFZ01. The sequence goes on from JAGDXJ010000018.1 coordinate 20,742, forward strand.
TGAAGCTAGAAAGGTTCGATAAGGAAACTAGCAAAAGGTTCCTCGAAAAAGGGTTCTCTGAAGCTAATTTTAACGTGGAACAGAAAATTATAGATGAAGCAGTTGATGAATTTGACGGTATAGTTGGATGGTTAACTTACTTTGGTAGCCGCTGGATAAGCGGGTTAAGAGACATCAACGAAGTTAAGAAAATCGCAATTTCTATAGCAAAGAGCGAAATAATAAATGCATGCAGGGGCAGAAGTACGAGACTGTTAACAGCTCTTAAATGCATAGCTAAAGGTTCTGATAGCTGGAGCTCGCTCAGAAGTTGCATAGAAAGCGTAGAAGGTAGAACCATATCGAGCAGTGTCCTTGATAACGTAATCAGGTCACTAGAAGACCTTAGCCTTATAAAAGCTTACAGTTTTCTTGACAAAATTTACGCGGAAGCCGCAAAAGAGGTTTAATCGCTGTTTATTTTTTGACTGAAGCCTAGTTTCATCAAAATAGATCTCAAGCCTGCCCTGTTTGACGTACCACTGCAGACGTCCAGCAAACGTAATTGTGAACTTGAACCGTTGAAAAAGATCGTCCACTCTGCGCATCCACCTCACAGCCGTCGTTCCTGATCATGAGAAAAAGGTTTCTTTTTCTGTTTTCGCTTTCAGAAGACCGAAGAACGAGCTCCACGCCTAGGTATTCTTGTTAATTATCTGCTGAGCACTAGCTGAACCTAGGATTGTTTTATATTTCTCATAAATTATTTCGGCTGTCCCCTCAAAACTATGAAAAATAAAGATCAAAACGACCTGTAAAACATTTATCATCGATTAAATTTCTAACTTTTTTATTTTCATCTCCACCACAAGTACCTTTTACCATTATTAGATCGCAGGATGGTGTTTATTGTGTCCATAAACGTTAAAACGCCTCCTACGCTAAAAAAGTTTTGATCTACTTTGAACGGCGAAACTTTCAGACTTTGTAAAGATCACTCAGTGTACAGCTATCACAATCAAATAAGTTTATATGATGAGTTGCGTTATAAATGCTTGTGAGTTTCGAAGCTGCTGAGCTGCTCAAAAAAAGAGCACATGATTTTCTGAAAGAAGCTGAGAGGCTGATGGTTGAAGGCAAATATGATCTATGCGTATTTAGCTTGGAACAATACTGCCAGCTGATTACAGAGTACCAGCTTTTCAGGTTAAGCGGAAGTTTTCCACATACACACTCCCTAAAGCTATTGCTCAAAGATCTATCCAGGTACATGGAGAGCGTTAAGGATCTTTTGTCTGAAAAAAGCATAGTATACATAGGGATGCTGGAAGATGTCTACATAGCCTCAAGGTACCTCCCGCGAGAATATGAAGAAGCTGAAGCCAGAGAACTTCTTAGGTTCGTGAAAGAGGTGTTCAGGCCAGCTGTCGAACCTTGAGTTTATCAAGAATTATGAAAAAGTAGCGATAAAAGTAAAGGAAATTATATCAAAGTACGATGGGTCTGCGAGGGTGATAGTTTTTGGCTCAGCTGTAAGGGGAAACTTTAACGCCGCAAGCGATCTTGATATACTCATAATTTCAGAGAAAAAAGAGCTATGGAACGAAATGAGAGCAAAAATATTCTTAGAATTTCTCGATAAACCAATTGAAGTTCATTTCGCTACAGAAGATGAATATAGAAACTGGTACTCGAGATTTATCGATGCCATGAAAGAGTTCTGAGTCAATGTGAACCGCCTCAACCTTGCGGTTGGGGAAGTTCACAACTGCAGGCTCAAATATAAGCTAAAAATTTATTAATAGAGAAGTGTAGTGATGGGAAGGTGAAGGCTTATAGGCCACAGAAAGCATCATGCTCCACACAGGGGCTCTCTAGCTTTTTACCCTAGAAAGAGAGCCGCTACTCTACTTCCTAGATTAAAGTATTATGTTCCAACGGAAGAACCGTCCCTTGCTGCTGTTTTAGGGTTAAAGGTTGGTATGGGTCACGCGATAATAACGGACGATAAGGAATCAACGCCCAACTTCGGGAAACCCCTTTTCGTTCCTTTTACGGTTGTCGCTATTCCGCCCATGCACGTAGTTGATGCAAGGGTATACGGTCTATACGACGGTTACCGTATAAATCTTGGAAAATTATCTGATTCTCTGGACATCAGCAAGGTTAATGAAGTACGCGCTGTAGTTGACGTCATACCAAAAGAGTCCGGTTTTTCTCAGAAAAAGCCTTACAGGCTTGAGATACCGGTTTCAGGAAAAGACGTAAAGGCAGACGTTGAATACGTAAAGAAGATAGTTAACCAGACTCTTCAGCCAAAGGACTTCCTGTCTAAGTGGGGATACGTTGACGTTATAGGGGTTACAAAGGGTAAAGGTTTTCAGGGACCAGTTAAGAGGTTTGGCATTAAGAGAAAGCAGCACAAATCCAGAAAAAGCGTCAGGGCAGTTGGTACCATAGGTCCATGGCATCCTGCTTCAGTGATGTACACCGTCCCCCGTGCTGGGCAGATGGGTTATCAGAGGAGGACTATATACAGCTTGAGGGTTCTCGGGCTTTCAAAAGAACCGGGAATCTCGCTTCCTGTAAAGAAGGTAACTTCAGATTACGTAATATTAATGGGTTCTGTACAGGGACCAAAAGGAAGGCCACTGCTCATAAGAAAAGCTGTGAGGGTCGAAAAAGAGTTAAAGCCGCCTAGCATACTTAACCTTTCGCTGGAGGGGATTAAGGTATGAAGACAAACGTTCTTGATTCTGAAGGAAAACCTGTAAAGGAGATAGAGCTTCCAGAATTGTTTGAGTCTTCCGTTAACAAGCCCCTTATTGAGAGGGCTTTCTGGATAATGTTCACTCACAGGCTTCAGCCAAAAGGTAGAGATCCAACAGCTGGTATGAAGGTTTCTGCTGAATCCTGGAACACGGGTTATGGTATAGCGAGGCTTGCAAGGATCAGGGGGTCTGGCACACCAAGGGCAGGTCAGGCTGGAGGCGTTGCAAGCGTGGTAAAAGGAAGGTTAGCACATCCTCCGAAAGCTGAAAAGAACATATACAAGAGGATAAACAAAAAAGAAAGGTTAGTAGCGACAGAGTCAGCTATAGCTTCTACAATAAACATACGGCTCGTAAAAGGTAGAGGACACAAATACGATGGTAACCTTCCGTTAGTTGTTTCTGACGATGTTGAAAAAATTAACAAGACAAAGGACGTTGAAGCTCTTCTGATAAAGCTTGGGCTTACAGACGAGCTCAAGAGGATAAAGGAAAAAGGCGTTGGACCGCTTTTCGTTGTGTCAGGCAGTTCGCCTTTGATAAAAGCAGCAAAGAACATAAAAGGGGTTGATGCCGTAACGGCAAAAGACCTCAGCGTGCTGCATCTTGCCCCCGGAGGAAAGCCGGGAAGACTCGTAATATACACCGAATCAGCTTTAAAGGCGCTGAGCGAAAGGTTCAAGGAGGTTGGAGTTTATGGACGCTGAATCAGCTTACAGAATAATAAAGGGCGCAGTAAAGGCTGAAAAAGTTGTTAACATGATAGCAAAGGAGAACAAGCTGGCTTTTTACGTAGATACTAAAGCCAACAAAAACCAGATAAAGGAGGCAGTGGAAGTGCTTTACGGAGTAAAGGTGGAAAAGGTAAACACGCTCATAGATAAAAAGGGAAAGAAGGCTTACGTGAAGCTTTCCCCTGAGTTCAAGGCCTCAGACCTTGCTTCAGAATTAGGTGTTATGTAAAATGGGTAAGAAGATTCTTCCACAAAGGAGAGGAAAGGGTGCACCACAGTTCAGGAGCGCAAAAAAGGGAAAGATAGTCGCGTTAAAGTACCCGCAGCTGGACCCTTCGAAAACAAAAGAGTATACCGTAAAGAACATAATTCATGAAAGGGGAAGGGGTGTACCGATTGCTCTGCTTGTTTCTGATGATGGAAGCAGAGTTTACCTTCCTGCCGCAAAACAGCTCGAAGTAGGACAGAAAATCGGCATTGGTCCGGAAGCCCAGGTAAAGGACGGAAACGTCCTGCCGCTTGGCAAACTACCTGAAGGAACCCTCGTGTTTAACATCGAAAGAGTTCTTAACGATGGGGGGAAGTTCGTAAAGTCAGCGGGAACATATGCAATAGTTATGGGTCACGAAGGAGAAATGACGAGCGTCAAGATGCCATCGGGCAAAAAAGTACTGATACCCGGTACATCCAGGGCTACCGTGGGAATAGCCGCAGGAGGAGGGGCTGGAGAAAAGCCTTTCCTGAAGGCAGGAAACAAGCGCAGGCTAATGAGATCGAGGGCAAAGAAGTGGCCTGTCGTAAGAGGGGTTGCCATGGCTGCTGTATACCACCCGCACGGCGGTGGAAGGCATCAGCATCCGGGAAAGCCAACAACTGTTGCAAGAAACACACCTCCGGGAAGAAAAGTAGGACACATAGCAGCGAGAAAGACAGGAAGAGGAAAGTAATCATGCAAAAAGTTTTTATTTCAATCAATGGAAGTGGTAAAACATGGTAAAGGAGTTCAAGTACAGGGGGTACAGTATAGAGGAGCTCAGGAACATGCAGATGGATGAGCTCATGAACCTCCTGCCTGCAAGGGCCAGAAGGTCGCTCAAAAGGCTTAGCTCAGCAAACTACGGAAAGAGGATAATATTTGAGAAACTCAAGGAAACCGATGGAGCGATCAAAACGCATGAAAGGGATACCGTAATCCTTCCGAGCATGGTTGGAAAGAAGTTCAAAGTATACAGCGGTAAGGAGTTCGTTGAGATAGAGATAAAGCCAGAAATGATAGGACATTATATCGGGGAATACGCGCACCCGATCAAAAAAGTCGTCCACGGAACGCCTGGTATAGGCGCAAGCAGATCTTCTCTGTACGTACCGTTAAAGTAAGCTACATTTCCATATTCTTTATTTTTGTTCCTTCGCTTACGTTAGCTTCTATTATATCTGCTTCTACTTGCTTTACATCCAGAACGCTTTTTATTGTTTTCATGTTAGTTTCTTTTCCAGGAAGTACCAGGATGGAAGGACCTGCACCGCTTATACAAACGCCCAGCGCTCCAGAATCGATGAGCGAACTCTTAAGCTTGATATAATCAGAGTACAACCCGGTCCTTGACCTGACAGCCTGATGGTAACTTTCAAAGTTCATCCCTTTTCCGAAAGCCTCAGGTTCATCGTAAAGAAGCCCCCTGAGCATAGAATTCAAAGCATACTTTTCCTCAACGTATTTTTCAAACGGTACAGGTTCTCCCAGAGCTTTTCTCAGAAGCTCTGTCTTTGACTCTGGAGTTTCCGATCTGGGAATTATCAGGTAAAATTTCCATTTCCTGTAGATTGAGAAAGCGCTGTAAGGCGACTTAGAATGAACAAACGCAAACCCTCCAAGGATGCTTGCGGATACGTTGTCCGCATGGGGCGAGCTCTCAGAGTTAGCGGCAATGTCTATAACGTCAGCCAAGCTCAGCGCGTTTCCGAAAGCTACGTTAAGAGCAAAAACAGCTCCAGCAGCAGAAGCGCCGCTTGAACCAAGCCCTTTGCCCGCTGGTATACCCTTAATGAGCTTTATTGTTGCCCCTCCCGTATACCCTACCTTTTTAAAGAAAAGCGCTGCAGCCCTTTTTGCGGTGTTTTCCCCAGAGAGAGGTACGTTAGAGCTAAGGCTTATGCCTTTTTTATCTTTATCTAGCTCGATATCGAGCTCGTCATGATAAGCGTCAAGAGCTACCCCGAACACATCAAAGCCCGCAGAGACGTTTGCCGAGCTCATCGGGCTTGTTACGGATATCTTTCTGAAAGACGGTTTTGAAACCTTCAAGAAAGGACCTCCTCAACTACTGCCATGTCTTTCACGGCTTCAGAAATATCGGGAAAAGGTTCTCCCGAGCTTATGAACTTTTCAAACTGCAGGTGCTCAGCTTCCAGGAGGTCTTTATCTTTTCCTTCCACGCTTCTGATGCTATGATCTATTTCCGTACATGACCCTTTCTTTTCAGCCAGATCGGCTTCCGTCAAAGCTGTTTCTCCAAAAGCAACTATCTTTCTGAACCTGCCTGTGGACTTCCAGCTTGATATCAGGTAAGCCCTTGAGCTTCCGTAGTCCAGAAGGGCTTCCGCAGTAACGTCCCTTCCGTTTTCCCTTATAACGTTCTTGAACAAGACTCTGGCCGTTCCAAAAAGGTGATCTGCGAGGTTGATGTCGTGTATCATGAGGTCAAGAACCACGCCTACATCATTTACGTTAGAACCGGTTGCAAGCCTGTAGAAGAAAGCGCTGGACGACCGTCTGTAACATTCTTCAAGCCCTGCAAATGCAGGGTTGAACCTCTCTATAAAACCGACCCCTACCTTGACCTTATCCTTTGAAAGCTCGTAAAGCTTTTTTACGCTTTCAAAGTTCGTCGACGGGGGCTTTTCCAAAAGCACGTTGACGCCCTTTTCTATAAAAGCCCGGGCAACCTCATAATGTGTAGTTGCAGGGGTCGCTACGACTACGGCGTCGACTGAGTCAGGGCGCAGTTCGTCAAGAGAATGATAAGCGAAGGTGCCGTACTTCTGCGCAATAGCCAGCGCCCTGTTTCTGTCAGCATCATATATTCCGCTGAGCCAACCCAGCCTGCTTAGCACCCTTACGTGGTTTTCGCCCCAGCGACCGACCCCTACTACTGCAACTTTCATACCAGAATTAAAATTATGTATGTATTTATGTTTAATCTAAAGGCTTTATGATACATTAGCCCAAGGATCATTTTGAGCACACTTATATAATTTAGCTTTAACTTAACAGGGGTTAAGGTGGCGAAAGTCCCTTTCCAAGCTGTGAATAGCTCCTTACAGAAATGTTTTTTAGAGGCTTTAAGAACATGATCTTTACAGGCTGATTCTAACTCTGAAAAGAACGCAAGGATCATGGAGAAGTGGAAAGAAACCCTATAGGCTTCGGTCTGAGCGAATCCACGTGTCACTCGCGCGGTTCCTGGTTTGACAGGGATGTAGCGTCAGCTTTGGTGATAAATGATAAGGCGCTCTGCCTGTGGAACGCAGGCGAGACGCTCGGGGATGACCGCGCCTCTACCGCAGACA